>JBAUXQ010000055.1:0-1742 GCA_049584355.1 Roseiarcus sp.
GCGGGCGCGGGCAATATCCGATCTAATCGTGTAAGGAATAGCGAGGCGCCGGTCTCACTGAGAGATGGCGCGTGTGGGAGGAAGACATGAAGACCAATTCGACCATCTCAAGCCTCAGCGGCGCGTCGATATCGCGGCGCGGGCTCATTCTCACCGCCGGGGCCGCGGGCCTCGCGGCCGCGTCCCGCCCGTACGGCGCCTACGCCGCCGGCCCGGAAGCGACGCTGAAAGTCGGGTTCATCAGCCCCCGCACCGGCGCCCTCGGCGGGTTTGGCGAGACTGACGGCTATATCCTCGGCCTTGCGCGCAAGGCGCTGACATCGGGCCTGAAGGTCGGCGACAAGACCTATGGGGTCGAAATCCTCGATCGCGACACCCAGTCCGATCCGTCGCGAGCCGGGCAGCTGGCGAAGACCCTTATCAATTCGGACAAGATCGACATGATGCTCGTCGTCTCGACCCCGGAGACGATCAACCCCGTCGCCGACGCATGCGAGGCTGCGGGCGTGCCGTGCATGTCGACCGTCATGCCGTGGGAGGCCTGGTATTTCGGCCGCGGCGCCAAGCCCGGCCAGCCGTCGCCGTTCAAATGGACTTATCATTTCGGCTTCGGCGGCGGGGAGTTCTTCAAGGCCTATGTTTCGCAATGGAACCTGATCGAGACCAACAAGAAAGTCGGCGTGCTCTATCCCAACGACGCAGACGGCAATGCAATCCGCGAGAACCTCGCGCCGGCGCTGGCCAAGGCCGGGTTCACCATCATCGATCCGGGCGCGTACGAGGACGGCACGACCGACTATTCCGCCCAGATCGCGAAATTCAAGGCGGAGAAGTGTGAGATCTTCAACACCTTCCCGATCCCGCCCGACTTCGCCGCCTTCTGGCGCCAGGCCGCCCAGCAGGGCTACACGAAGATGGTCAAGATCGCGCAGATCGCCAAGACCGGGCTCTTCCCCTCGCAGGTGACCGCGCTCGGCGCCCTCGGTTACAACCTTTCCAGCGCCGCCTATTGGCACAAGGCCTTCCCCTATAAGTCCTCGCTCACTGGAGTGAGCGGCGACGAGCTCGCCGACGGCTACGAGAAGGCGTCGGGCATGATGTGGACGCAGCAGCTCGGCGCGAGCCTCGCGCTGTTCGACGCCGGCGCGGCGTCGCTGTCCGCGAGCGGCGACCCGACCAGCAAGGCGGCCGTGGCCAAGGCGATGTCGACCTTGAAGACGGTCACCATCGATGGTCCGATCGACTTCAACAAGGGGCCGGTGCCCAACGTCTCGCCGGGCCCGATCATCGGCACCCAATGGGTCAAGGCTCCGGCCGGCTCGAAGTTCCCGCTCGAATATCCGACGACCGAGAACGCGACCGATCCGAACGTCCCGATCCAGGCCAAGCTCCGGCCGTTCAACGGCTGACGGCGGAGCGGCTCGCGGGGATGTCCGGCGCCAAGGCGGACGGCCTTCTGCTCCACGCCGAAGGCCTGACGAAGAGCTTCGGCGCCCTGGTGGTGCTGGACGGGGTCGATTTTTCCGTCCATGCCGGCGAGGCGGTCGGGGTCGTCGGCCCGAACGGCGCCGGGAAGACGACCCTGCTCAGCGTCCTGGTCGGCGCCCATGCGCCAACCGCCGGCAGGGTGCGCTTTCTCGGCGAGGACGTGACCGATGTGGCGACCGCCGAGCGCTGCCGGCGGGGGCTGGCGCGCACCCACCAGATCCCAAGGCCGTTCAGCGGCATGACGGTGTTCGAGA
>JBAUXQ010000056.1:0-2845 GCA_049584355.1 Roseiarcus sp.
GTGCAAAGCAAGTTCATATTAGGACAGCAGGTGCCGAGCAGGCCCGGAGAAAGAGAAACGCAAGGCTGGTTCAACGTTCCACAGCTGCTGGCGGCTTGTGCTGGCATCGGCGCGACGATGCTGGTGACGAACGCCGCCGCGCCCAACCCCAACCGCGCCCCGATCTCGCGGCGGCTCTTGGCGGCGCTCATGTCAGGCGGAAACGCGATGGCTTCCGTGAGCAGCTGCGCTTTCGTCAGTTGATGCAGCGCCAGCCAGACGGCGCGTTCGTCCTCGCCCAGCGCGGCGGCGATCGCGGCGACGGATGTCTCGCCGTCGCACTCGCGCCAGACCCTCGCGGCAAACTCGTTCAAGCAACTCGCGGCATCGCGGCCGCGGTCATAGACCAGCGTTTCGCCGTCGATCTCGCGCACGATCAGCCGCTCGGTTTTCGCCTTCGGCATCGGGGTCGTCGTCATGGCCAATCCCCTCGGTGGTCAGATTGAAACAAGCCTGCTCAGCCGGCCTCCACCGCTCCCAAAATGCTGCTCAGCATCGCCGCCGCGTCGCCGCGTTTTCCCTTCATCACCGTCGCGCCGGAAACGACGCGCCCCAGAATGTCGATCGCGCGCTCCGGCGACTGGCGCGCCGAAAATGTGTTGTCGAGCAATTCGAGCATGCCACGGCCCGCCGTCAGACGCTTGGGGCGCCAGCGCGCGCCCTCCCGAAACTGGCTCATTACGACCAGGCCGACCGAGACGGGCTTGCGCCCGGAGACACCGCCGATCTCCTCGATCGGCGTTTCTATCTGCGGCGCGGTATTGCTGGGGCGCATGGACAGCGGTTTGGCGAACGGATGAACCCATCCGTCGTCGTCGAGAACGGCATATTCATCGGAGAAATACGCGGCGCCCGCCTTGACGAGCTCCGCGACCAGATGGGTCTTGCCCGCCAGCGTCCTTCCCGGCAGCAGGATGGCCCTGTCTTTCCAGGCCACGACGCCGGCATGCACGAACAGTTTGCGGCGGGAAAGCTCGGCCATCGCAATACGCAAATGGCTATCGTAATTGTTCAACACGGCGTCCAGCCGGTGCGAGCGCCCGACGACCACGTGGTCGGAATAGACGAGATGGTAGTTTTTCACGCCGCGCCTTTCGCTGGGAGGCGCCTGGATCACCGAAAGCATGCGATCCACGGTCCCCATCGGCGAGATTTTTGCGCCGGGAGGCAAGCGGGAACGCAGCCGTTCGATCAGGGCGGCGTCGTTCACCCTGACGCCGACGCGCACGCCATAGCCGGTGACAGCAAAAGCGTCGATCCAGCACAGCTTTTCGAGATTGCCCATACACGGCGTATATGCGCGTGCGCGCAACTTCAGAGTGCGGGGCGCTGCAACTTGCGAGACAGGTAAGTCCAAAGCACACGACTCGTTGAAGGTCATTTTCCTGCACATTGCATAAAGCACTAGCGGCATGGCCGCAATAAGCGCCGCGGGAGTCATCGCCGGTTTGTTGAGGCCGTGACGAAGCCCGCGCATTGCCGACCACTTCATTCGGAGAGGCCGTCAAAAGCCCCAGGATGAAGGCGTCCGAAGGTCGAGCCTCGCCTTGGGAGACACAGGTCTTCGTCATCGAGCGCCAGGACCGCAACGAACCGATGTCGCTCACGGTCGCTCTCGAGGCGCGCAAACACTGGCTCACCGTCACGCCTCCGTCCACCGGCTTTTCGGGTGACGTAAGAGTTTCCGTGTCAGGGGCGTGGGTTTCCGATGGTGGCGTAGCGAGAGTGGTTGAAATTTGAAGGTGGCGTAATCTCCAGCTTGTGAAAGCGAACAGAATCGGCGTTGGCACGCCGACGGAGATCACGCCATGACGACGGATAACACGAAGACAGCGGTTGATCCCTCCGAGGGAGGACATTTTCTTTGCGATGACTGGTTCGATCCCCTGGAAACTGGGGTTCGCGGCCGGATCCGCGGCTTCATCGAGGAGCTGCTTGAAGCGGAACTGGACTCGGCCCTGGGGCGCCACCGCTATGAACGGCGAGGCAAGGGCGGCGCAGCTTCTTCTGAGAGGGCTGCCGGCTCCCGCCACGGCCATCGGGAACGCGGCCTGATGGGAACGTTCGGGGCGACGACCATCCGCGTGCCACGGGCGCGGCTGACGACCCCTCATGGCAAGACGGCCGAATGGCGCAACGCAACCCTCCCGGCCTATCAGCGGCGCACTCGGCGAGCCGACGCGCTGATCGCCGGCGCTTATCTATCGGGAACCAACACGCGCCGCGTCAGGCGGGCATTGGCGGCGCTGTTCGATGGCGCGGTGGGGAAGGACACGGTCAGCCGAGTGTGGCGCAAGACCAAAGGCGACTGGGACGTCTGGAACGCCCGATCGCTCGCCGACGAGCCGATCGTCCGGCTGATCCTTGACGGCACGGTCGTGCGGGTGCGTCTCGACAAGAAGGCGACGTCAATCTCGCTGCTCGTGGCGCTTGGCGTGCGCGCGGACGGCCAGAAGGTGCTACTGGCGATCAAGAACATGGGCGGGGAGAGCGAAGCGGCCTGGCGAGCTTTGCTGCACAATCTGGTCGCGCGGAGCCTGAAGACCCCGGAGCTCGTTATCGTCGACGGCGGTTCCGGCCTGGACAAGGCGTTGGCGGCGCTCTGGCCCGATGTGCCGGTCCAGCGCTGCACGGTGCACAAGCACCGTAATCTCCTCGCTCA
Source organism: Roseiarcus sp. (assembly GCA_049584355.1). Taxonomy (GTDB): domain Bacteria; phylum Pseudomonadota; class Alphaproteobacteria; order Rhizobiales; family Beijerinckiaceae; genus Roseiarcus. The sequence goes on from JBAUXQ010000056.1 coordinate 2,702, forward strand.
TGCGCCGGACCGGCTGCACGAGGAGGTCTCGGCCGATTACAACGACCTGATTTACGCCCAGACCCGCCAAGAGATCGAGGCCAAACGAAAGGCCTTCATCCGAAAATGGCGGCTCAAATGCCGCGCCGTCGCCGACAGCCTGGA
>JBAUXQ010000057.1:0-29431 GCA_049584355.1 Roseiarcus sp.
ACGCCGACAAAGGAGTAGTTCATGCCTCCTCCCTCCATCGACCTTGCCGCCCGGCCAGGGCCGCGCTATAACGATTGGGAAAAGCTTTTCTCACTTCGACGGCGAGGGGCTTTTTCAACGATAACAACGCATTCGTCATCTTTCCCGGGAGGAACTCATGACCACACGGAGGACTTGCGGCGCGCTTGCCGCCATGCTGATCGCTTCGTCAGCCCTTGCGACGGCGGCTTACGCCGATGCGATGACGATGTGGGTGCGGGCCAGCGGCGTCAACGCCGCAGCGCATCTCGTCGATCTCTGGAACTCGACCCACCCCGACAAGATCGAGCTGACCACCATCCCCGACAACCAGATGGTCACCAAGCTCGCGACCGGCGTGCAGGCGGGCGACGTGCCCGACCTTGTGTCGTTCGACCTCATTTACATGCCCGATTTCATGAAGGCCGGGTTCCTTGTCGACCTCACGGCCGACCTCAAGGCCGATCCGAACTACGCTTCCGTCGCCAAGGCCTACAAGGACATCGCGACCTACGAGGGCAAGCTCTACGGCGCGGGGTTCACGCCGGACGTGTCGATCCTGGTGTGGAACAAGGATCTGTTCAAGAAGGCAGGGCTCGATCCCGACAAGCCGCCGCAGACGGTCGGCGAGATCCATGAGGACGCGAAGAAGATCCGCGCGCTTGGGTCCGACACCTACGGCTTCTATTTCTCGGGCGCCTGCCCGGGCTGCAACATTTTCGCGACATCGCCGATGATGGTCGCCGCGGGCTCGAAGATGCTGCCCGCCAATGGAAACGACGACGCGCTCACCGGCGACGGCGTCAAGGACGTGCTCGAAACGTTCAAGGAGATGTGGAGCGAGGGTCTCGTGCCCAAGAGCGCGCAGACCGACAACGGCGCTAACTTCACCGGCGAGTTCAAGACCGGCAAGATTGGCATTCAAGGAACCGGCGGCTTCCTGCTCTCCGAGCTCAAGAAGGACGTGCCGAACCTCAACTTCGGCGTCACCTTCCTGCCCGGCGTAAAGGAAGGCCAGGTGTCGTCGTTTGTCGGCGGCGACGTCGTCGCGATCCCGGTCGGGTCCAAGCATGTTCCGCTCGCCAAGCAGTTCATCGCCTGGGAGCTGACCGACGAAGCCCAGCTCGAAGGGCTCGCCAAGAACAACATCGTGCCGTCGCGCCCCGCGCTTGCCGACAACAAATATTTCGCCGCCGATCCGCGCGTCGTCGTGACCGCCAAGGCGATTGGCGTCGGATATGTGCCGTGGGTCTTTCATTTCGCCGACATGGTCAACTCGGACTCGAGCCCGTGGATCAACATGTTCCAGCGCGCCATCTTTGACGGCGACGTCGACGGGGCGATCAAGGAGGCACGCGAAAAGATGAAGGAGATCGCAGGCCAATAGCAGCGCTCGCCCTCATCGATGCGACGAAGTCGAACCATTCCGCAATGGCCGGGCTGGCTCTTCATGGCGCCGGCCCTCCTGTTCGTCGCGGTCTTCGTTCTGATCCCGCTCGGCCAGCTCGTCGCCACGTCGCTGAGCGACCGGTCGCTGCTTGGCGGCGGCAAGTTCATCGGCTTCGCCAATTATTGGCGGATCTGGAACGACTCGAGCTTCTGGCGGGCGCTCGAGTTCACCGCCAAATACACACTCGTGCTGACGCCGATCTTGATCGGCCTCGGCTTTGCGCTCGCGTTGCTCACGGTCGACAACACGCCGCTCAAGCGGCTGACCCGCACCATCGTTTTCCTCCCGGTGGTGATCGGCCTGTCGAGTTCGAGCCTGCTGTGGTTCTGGCTGCTCGACGAACAGGTCGGACTCCTCAACAAGCTGCTCGTCGACCTGCACCTGATCGCCGAGCCGATCGTCTGGTTCGCCACCGCCGATCTCGCGTTTTGGGCGGTCGTGATCTCGATCACCTGGAAAGTCGTCGGCTTCGGCATGGTGCTGTTCATAGCGGGAATCCAGTCGATCAATCCCGACATCCTCGAGGCCGCGCTGATGGACGGCGCGAGTTATTGGGGGCGCGTCCGTCTCATCATTCTGCCGCTGACCCGCCGGGTGTTGCTTCTGACGACGCTGGTCAGCGCGATCGGCTCGATGCTGGCCTTCGACCAGTTCTACATCATGACCTCCGGCGGACCGCGAGGACAGACGTTCACCGCGGTCTATTGGATCTACCAGAACTCGTTCATCTCGTTCAGACTCGGCTATGGGGCGGCGCTGTCGATCGTTCTCACGTTCATCATCCTCGTTTTCTCGACGATGCAGATTGCGCTCACCGCCCGGAGCGCCGAGACATGACCGTGGCCGCGCTGACGAGCGAGACCGAGCGGGCGATTTCCACGCGGCGCGGCGGGCGCGCGCCTCCCGGCGCCTATCTCGCAATCGCCGCGTGCGTCGCGGTGATCGCGATCATGGCCGCGCCGATGGCGCTCTCGTTCCTCGCCTCGATCAAGACGGCGGCCGACGCTTCGGCCGTCCCGCCCCATTATCTGCCGCAGGCGCTAAGCTTCGAGAACTACGCCAAGGTCATTCATTTCCAGGCGGGCCTCGCGACCTATGTGAGCAATTCCGGGCTGGTCGCCCTGATGACGATCGCGGCCTGCATCGTGCTCGCGGCGCCCGCCGGCTACGGCCTCGCGCGCTTTGCGATGCGCGGCAAGGAGGTCGCGTTTCTCGGTCTGCTCGCGCCGATCATGATCCCTTATCAGGCGCTGCTGACCCCGCTCTATCTCGACTTCGCCAGGGTCGGGCTCGTCAATAGCCATCTCGGGCTCGCGATCGTGCACACGATCCTGCAATTGCCTTTCTCGATCTTCCTCATGCGCAACAGCTTCGAGGCAATCCCGCGCGAGATCGAGGAGGCGGCGATGGTTGACGGCTGCTCGGCCTGGAAGCGCTTCACCCGCGTCTTTCTGCCCCTCGCCGTCCCCGCGATCGTGACGGTCGCGCTGTTTGCTTTCATCAATTCGTGGAACGAGTTCCTCGCCGCGCTCATCTTCATGAACCGGGAGACCTCCTTCACCGTGCCGATCCTCCTGGTCAGCGTGCGCATCGGCAATCACGGCGCGGTCGATTGGGGCGCCCTGCAGGCGAGCGTCGTCATATCGATCATCCCCTGTCTTGCCGTCTATCTCGCCTTGCAGCGCTACTACGTCTCCGGGCTACTCTCGGGCGCGGTCAAATGAACGACGCCGCGGACGACGCGACTGCCGGCGGCGATGAGCGGCGGGGGAGTCTCACGCTCACCATTCGCGACGTCGCGCGCCTCGCGGGCGTTTCCATCGGCACCGCCTCGAAGGCGCTGAACGCCAACGGACGCTTGAGCGCAGAGACGCGCGGAAGAGTTCTTCGCGTCGCAAGTGAGATCGGCTATAGGCCGAACGATCTGGCGCAGAGCCTGCACCGGGCGCGCTCGATGACGGTCGGCATCCTATCCAACGATAGCTTCGGCCGGTTCGCGTTTCCCATCGTCGAGGCGCTGGAGCGGCGGCTGTCCGATCACGGCATCGCGGTCTTCATGTGCAACGCCACCGACGACCCGTTACGCGAGCGGCGGCATATTGAGCAATTGCTGGGCAAGCGCGTCGATGGCCTCGTCGTCACCGCTCGCCGCGCGGACAAGCGCGAGCCGATCGAGCCTGTCGCGCGCGGATTGCCGGTCGTCTATGTCTACTCGCGGGTCGAAAGCCCCGACGCCTTGTGCCTGCTTCCGGACGACAAGGGCGGAGCGGCGCTCGCGGTGACGCATCTCGCCGCGCTCGGCCGCAAGCGCATCGCCCACATCACCGGGCCGGAGCGCTTCGAGGCCGTGCGCTTGCGCGAGGAAGGGTATCGCGACGCGCTCGCGCAAGCCGGGCTTGTCGCTGAGGCCGAAGAATGTCTGGCGGGCGATTGGTCGGAAGCCTGGGGGCGCGAGGCGACCCGGCGCCTCTTCAAGCTTCGGCGGCCGCCGGACGCGCTCTTTTGCGGTAACGACCAGATCGCCCGAGGGGCGATCGACGCACTGCGCGACCTCGGCCGATCCGTCCCCGCCGAGGTCGCGGTGGTGGGCTTCGACAATTGGGAGGTCATGGCCAACGGCGCCCGGCCGCCGCTGACCAGCGTCGACATGAATCTGGACGCGCTCGGCCGCGCGGCAGGCGAATGTCTGCTCGATATGATGTCGGGCCGCGCTGTCGCCGGCGTGAGGCGGCTGCCATGTTCCCTGGTGGTGAGAGAGTCGTGCGGCGCGCACGCCAGGAGCGGCGCCGCGGGAGAATTGAACGCATGACTCGTCGCCGCTACTCGCCCGTTCCGTTCGCGCAGGTGAAGCTGACCAGCCCTTTCTGGCGCGAGCGCCTCGAGACGGTGCTGACGCGCACCATTCCAAGTCAGCACGCCAAGCTTGCGGAAGTCGGCGCGCTTGAATCGCTCAAGCTGCCGCAGCCGCCGCCCCCGCTCAGAATCCCACGCAACAGCCACGGCCTCAGCACCCAGATCTTCTGGGACTCCGATGTCGGCAAGTGGATCGAGGCGGCGAGCTACGCCCTCGCCCATCGGCGCGACGCCGACATCGAAGCGAAGATCGACGCCATCGTCGACGATCTCGCGCGCGCCCAGTCGCCCGACGGCTATCTCAACTCATGGTACAACGGTCGCGAGCCGGAGAAGCGCTGGACCAACCTGCGCGACAACCATGAGCTCTACAACGCCGGGCACCTGCTCGAAGGCGCCATCGCCTACTTCCGCGCCACCGGACGGCGCAAAATGCTCGACGTCATGGAGCGGTACGTCGATCACATCGCCACAATGTTCGGCCGCGGTCCCGGACAGAAGCGCGGCTATCCCGGACATCAGGAAATCGAACTCGCGCTCGTCAAGCTCTACCGTCTGACCGGCGACCGCCGGCGCCTCGATCTCGCCGCCTATTTCATCGACGAGCGCGGCCATCAGCCGCACTATTACACCGAGGAGGCGCTGGCGCGGGGCGACGATCCGGCGAGCTACTGGGCCGGGACTTACGAGTATAACCAGTCGCACATCCCCGTTCGCGAGCAGACCCGGATGGTCGGGCACGCCGTACGCGCCATGTATATGGCCTCGGCCATGGCCGACCTTGCGCTCGAGCTTGACGATGAGAATCTGAAGCGCGCCTGCGAGGCGCTGTGGCGCGACGTCACCACGGCGCAGATGTATGTGACCGCGGGTCTTGGGCCGAAAGACACCAACGAGGGCTTTACCGAGCCGTATGATCTGCCAAACGAAACCGCATACGCCGAGACCTGCGCCTCGGTCGCGCTCATCTTCTGGGCTCATCGGATGCTGCATCTTGATCTCGACGGCCGTTACGCCGACGTGATGGAGCTTGCGCTTTTCAATGGCGCGCTGACCGGGCTTGCGCGCGACGGGATGCATTATTTCTACGCCAATCCGCTCGAGAGCCGCGGCGGGCGCGGGCGCTGGGCCTGGCATGTCTGCCCCTGCTGCACGATGAATGTGTCGCGCTTGGTGGCGTCGGTCGCCGGCTATGCCCTCTCGGTAAGCGAGGATGGCGTCGCCTTCCACCTCTACGGCGGGTTCGAAACCACAGTCACATTGGCCGGCGTGAAAGTCGCGCTGCGGGAGACTAGCGCCTATCCGTGGTCCTGCGAGGTCAGGATCGACATCGATCCGGAAGCGCCGGCGACTTTCGATCTCAAGCTCCGCATTCCCGAATGGGCGAAAGGCGCGATCGCCGCGGTCAACGGAGAGAAGGTCGCGCTCACGCTCGTCAACGGTTACGCGACCATCCGCCGGCCGTGGCGCAAGGGCGACGCGGTGACGCTCGATCTCAAGATGCCGGCCGAGCGCATATACGCCCATCCGAACGTGCGCATGGATGTCGGGCGCGCGGCGCTGAGGCGTGGTCCGCTGATCTATTGCGTCGAGGAGGCCGACAATCCCGGCGGGCCAGTCCAGACCTTGGCGCTGCCGCGCTCGGCGCCGCTCGACGCCGGATGGCGGACGGATCTGTTCGGCGGCGTCATGACGCTCAAGGCGAGCGCAAAACGGCTTGTTCCCGGCAAGGGCGCCGGCGCGCTCTATTCGACCGAGCCGCCCGCGGCCGAAGATGCCGCGCTCGTCGCGCTGCCCTATCATCTCTGGGCCAATCGCGGGCCGGGCTCAATGCAGGTCTGGGTCGCGGAGCTTGATGGCTGAGCGCCGGCCGACGCGACCCAACGGGGCGCCGCTCAACGTCGCGAAGGGGCGCCGAGCGCGATCCGAAGCGTGATAAGGTCGGTCACATACGCCTCGCGATCTCGAAGAACAGCCAGCCGCCGAGCGCGATGCCGAGCGCCCAGCCGACGAATGGATATAGGGTCGCGAACATCGGACCAGCCCCCAGCTTTCGGCCTCCAACCCGCCGTCATCAGGCTACGGGGGCGCCAGTCGAACCGTCGCCGCTTCGGAGCCTCCAGAAGTGTGAATTCGATCATAGCGGCGTGCCCACGCCCACGATCATTCCCTCGCCCACCTGAACCAGCATCGTTTGGATGAAATCGGGGGCGAGAAACCGCGCGCAAGCCTGGCCGTCGGCGACCAGCGCAACCATCACGGCGCCGCCCGAACTCGCCATGACCGCATGATCGCCGGGAGGAAGCTTTTGTGAAATCGGCGGAATCGCAACATAAAGCGCGCGGACGAATTGGAATTGCTCAGGCGTGAGGTCGGTCACCGTGGACACCGACTTGATCGCGGAGACCGGCACGCACTCAGGGGCGTCTGAATTCAACCATTTGTCGAACGCGCCCCCGTTGTCGCCGGCGAAGACCGGAGTGGACGCAAAGCAAGTCACCGTGAGCGCGGCCGCGACGAGTCGTTTCATGATTTCCCTCCTCCGGTCTGATCGCCTTGGGAAATGTCCGATTGGGAGAGATTACGGGCAGCCCTTCGCTTGCTCTATTGGGCGTGCGGATCGCCGGCATGTCTTTGCGGACGAGAGCTATGGCGCCTTAGTTCAGCTTTGAGCGCAGAAGGTTCTCCACCGGCTTCCTCGCCAAGCCGCAACGATGGGCCGCGGAGGCTCTCGTCATCGGCGCTCAACCGTGAGGAGGGGACCATCTCCAGGACTCCGTCGTCACTCCCGTGGCCGCAAATTTTGCTGAAGAGGCGACATAAGCTTGGATTGGCGCGCCGTTCTCGGACCCACGGCAAGGATTAGCGAACCTACACCTTTGTATAGCGGACTCGGCGGCGTCGAAGCTCCGCGGTCGGCCTTCGCATGCCGGGGAGACGAGTAGCGTACGAACCCCAGTCATCGAGCCCCGCGGAGCGGACGCCGATATAGCCCAGCGCGGTCAATTTGGTGATCGATTCAAATTGCTCTCTCTCCGTGAGCATGTCGCCACCGGCGGCGGTTCAAGCGGCCTCGGCGACGACCGGGTTGCGGAGCACGCCGATTCCGCTGATCTCCACTTCGGCGACGTCGCCCGGGCGCATGAAGAGCGGCGGGTTGCGCCTCCAGCCCACGCCGCCGCACGTCCCGGATACGATCACGTCGCCGGGCAGCACCGGCAGGATGGTGGAGATATAGGCGATCAGCTCGGCAATCGGCGTGATCATGAGGTCGGTCGTGGTGTGCTGGACTATCTGGCCGTTCAGCCGCGTCTCCAGCGTAAGCCGCGAGGGATCGGGAATCTCGTCCGCGGTCACGAGCCAGGGGCCGAAACCGCCGGTGCCGGCGAAGCTCTTGCCCGCAAGGAACTGGCTGGTGTGGCGCTGCCAGTCGCGGATGCTGCCTTCGTTGTAGCACGAATACCCCGCCACATGCTCAAGCGCGCGCTCGGCCGGGATGTGGCGCCCACCGTTGCCGATCACCACCGCGAGCTCGCCTTCGTAGTCGAACTCGTCCGAGACTTTGGGTTTCACCAGCGGCCGCAGATGGCCGACCTGGCTGCCGGCGAACCTTGCGAACAGCGTCGGCTTTTCGGTCACCGTTCGGCCGGTCTCTTCGACATGGGCGCGATAGTTGAGGCCGACGCAGATGATCTTGTCGGGGTCGGGGATGACGGGGGCCAGTTCAAGCCCCTCCAGCTCGATGTCCGACGCGGCGTCACCCGCAATGCGCTCGGCTTCGGCCAAGGCGCCCGCAGCGAGCAGCGCCCGCAAGGTCGCCCGGCGGTCGCCGAGGCGCGAGCCGAGGTCGATCACCCCGCCGCCCTTCACCACGCCGTAGCTGGGGCGGCCTTGAGAGACGAAAGAGACGAGCTTCACGAGTTCCTCCGGCGTTTGGGCAAAGAGCGGCTGTTCAGATGGCGGCAAGCGTGTTCAGATCCTGGATCGAGCGGGCGGCGCCGAACACGTACCGGTCCGGAGGCGCCAGCACCGCCGGGGCGCCAGCCGCGAGCAGCCAGACTTGCGGCTCGGGCGCGTCCTCGGGCGCCACCATGACCTTGCGATCGGCGAGGCGCTTGAGGTCTCCGGTGGCAGGCTCGCAATGAAGTCGGGCCGCAGCAGGGCGAATCGGTAGCCGACCCAATCATCCAGCCTTGCGCCACCGGCGAGATGAGGTTCCGGAGCGATCTATATCCCCTCAAAGCGCTCTCGCACCCGGCCTTCGTGAGCAACCGGGCTCAGCTCATCGAGAAGCCGGCGCGCATCTTTCAAGTCGGGCGTGTCAAACCCTTCAGTGAACCAGTCGTACACGTTTCTAAGCACTTTCAGGCCTTCCGGTGATCTGCCCTGGCTCGACAGAAGACGCGCCAGACTGGTTGCGGCCCTCAACTCCCAGGCCTTCGCCTGCTGACCGCGAGCGACCTCCAAACTCTTCTGGAAACTTGCTTCGGCGGCGCCGAGCGCGCCGGCGCCGCCTCGTCGCAGCAACAGCTCTCCCTTGAGCCGGTGCGCTTCCGCTTCATAGTAGCGCTCCTCCGTCTCCTCGACGTGCGACAACGCCTCTTCGATGGCGTCCAAACCTTCGTCGATTCGACCGACCTTGGCCAAGAGCTCGCCCTTCAGTCCGAGAAACCACGAGAGCCCCAATCTGGATCCCGTGGCTCGATAGCCGTGCAGCCCATCCTCGTACATGCGAATTCCAAGTTGACTTTCGCCACGCTGGGCCAACAGCCATCCCTTGAGGATCGAACCCAGCGTCCGCCAGTAAGGAAATCCTTGAGAGGTTGCATAGGCAATGTTCTTGTCGGCCCACTCTTCAGCAAAGTCGACTTCGCGCCGCACCTGATAGAGCAACCCGAGCATGCCCTGGGACCGGGCCAGCGCCAGGGGTATCGAGAGGGTTTGTGCGAGGGAAACGGCCCGATTGCTGTATTCCAACGCGCGGTCCGGGTAGCCGAGAATCGACAGGGTCCTCCCGAAGTAGGCTAAGCAATACGCCTTCGAATCGCCGGCGGACTGAAAGGCCTTCGACGGTCCCTCTGGGAATTCCAACGCCAGACCCTCCAAAAAATGCGTCTCTGACGATTGAAATTTGCCAAGATAAATTGAAACAACGCCCGTAATCAGTCTAGCTTCGACCAAATATTCGGGATTTGCGCTGCTCAAACTCAACAGTCTCTCCCCTACTTCGAGAGCCGTCCTGTAATTAGCGCGCGTTGTGTGGTATAAAGATTCTCCTCTGAGCGCCGCGACAAGTTGTAAATCATCACCAATCTGTTCGCTCAGCACTCTGGCTCTTCCATAAGCCTGGGCTACGTCATCAGATCCATAGCCTTTCACCGCTTGGAGCGAAACGCCGAGCGCCAATTGTAGGGGGGCCTCTTGCTTGACGCGTTCGGAACTGTTGGGGAGGGCCTCAACCAGGCGGAGCGCCGCGCGAAGATTTCCGATCGCTTCAGCATGCACGGAGCGCTGTATCGCCTGCTGGCCCGCCCGTCCCAGATATTCGATCGCTTTGCTGACGTTGTCACTGCGCGAGTAATGGTGCGCGACCTGGCTGAGTTGGTCGCCAACCTTGTCATCGAGCTTGGACTCGATCGCTTGACCGACCTTTTCGTGCAGGAGTTTTCGACGTTCAATCAGCAGCGAGTTGTATGCAACCTCCTGGGTTAGGGCGTGCTTGAATATGTAATCATTCTCGATCAACCCTCGCTGCCTATAGACAAACTCTGCAGCTTCAAGTTCCGCCAGGGTCACGTCCAATTGAGCTTTCGCGCCGGAAGCAACTTCGCGAATAAGGCCAATGGACGATTTGCGTCCGATCACGGCCAGGATCTGTAACAATTCCTTCTGCCTCGCGGATAGTCGATCGATACGCTCGGCGAGTATCCCTTGCACGGTCGCGGGCATTCGCAAGTCACTCAGCGGCTTGGTGATCCTAATCTGTCCATTGCGCAGCAGCGCGCCCTCTTCGAACAGAGCATGGATCGTTTCCTCAATAAAGAACGGATTGCCGTTCGTCCTCTCAATGATGAAACTCTTCAGAGGATGCAGTTCAACAGCGTCCCCAAGCAGGGCAGAGAGCAGTTTCTCGGCGTCGTCCCCGGTCAATGGCTCAAGCCTATGCTCCAGATAGGGGCTCCTCCCACTCCACTCATGCCGATATTCGGGGCGATAGGTTACCAGCAACAGGACGCGCGCGCCGCCAATGCTGCCTGCCAGCAGGTCGAGCAGCGCCTGGGTCTGCTCATCGATCCAGTGCAGGTCCTCGAAGACCATCACGACCGGCTGCCTGAGACTCTCGGCCAGGATGATTTGCCTGATCCCCTCGAGCGTTCGTTGGCGCTTGATCCGCGGGTCCATCATCTGCAGGGGGTCGGGCCCCTCAATGACGCCAAGCAATCCCAGAAGATAAGGCAGCGAGTCGCCCAAAGCCGGGTCGAGCGCCGCCAAGGAAGTGCTGATCTTTTGGCGCCTCGTCGCCGCGTCGTCTGCGTTGGTGATGCCGAAATAGCTGTACAGCAATTCAATCACCGGCAACCAAGCGGTCGCCTTGCCGTGCGACATCGAGTGAGCCTCGAGAAACTTGCACTCAGGCGGCAGCGTCTTGCTGAACTCGAAAAGCAGCCTGGACTTGCCGGTGCCTGCCTCCGAGACGGACGCGACGATTTGCCCTTCCCCGCGCATCGCCAGTTCGAGAGGGCGTCGCATCCGCTGCAAATCCGCCTCTCGTCCGACGAATTTGTTCAGGCCACGCCGCATCGATACTTGGAATCTTCGCAAGGTCCCAAGCCCGGTGACTTCATAGGCGTCGATCGGATCGCTGATGCCTTTGACTGTCGCCGGCCCCAATGGCCGCATTTCGAAATAACCCTCGACCAGCTGGCGCGTCCGCTCGCTCACGGCAATCGATCCGGCGGGAGCCAACGTCTGAAGCCTGGCGGCCAGATTGGCTGCATGCCCTATCGAGGAATACTCCGGCCTTCCCCCCGTTTCGACTGCGCGCATGACCACTTCGCCGCTATTGATTCCGATCCGCACTTCGATGGTCGGCTTACGCAATGTTGCGAGCCGTCCGGCATGCTCACGCAGCTTCTTTTGCATCTCGAGCGCCGCATAGACCCCCCGCTGCGGATGGTCTTCGTAAGCGATCGGCGCCCCGAACACCGCATAGATGCCGTCGCCGGTTGAATGCACAACATAGCCTTCATAGCTGCGCGCCGCCCGAACCATGATCCGCAGCGCCGGATCAATGATGGCGCGGGCCTCTTCCGGATCGAGGTCCGCCATCAATTCCGTCGAACCTTTGATGTCGGCGAACAGCGCGGTGACCATCTTTCGCTCTCCGTCGATCGTCTGGTCGGCGATCGAGGATTTGTCGATTTGCGCAGCGTGGTCGTCGGTCGTTGCCCCCAATCGGGACAATCCGTCCTCCAATTTCGCCGCGCACTGGCCACAGAATTTCGCCGCGGCTGAATTTTCAAAGCCGCATTTCGCGCATGTTCGCTGGAGCGCGGCGCCACATTCGTTGCAAAACTTGAGCCCGTCCGGGTTGTCAGCCTTGCAGTTGGAACAGCGCATCAGTCATCTCGATAACGGCGCAAGTAGCGCAACCCGACGCCACGTCGAACGGCGAGCGGCGACGTTATTGCAGGCGGATGTCCCGAGGCATAGCGGGATTCACGGAAGGGTCAACGAATTCCGTAAGGTTGACGCCATGATCGATCGCGATCAGCTCGGCGGCGCGTTCGCCGATCATGATGCTCGCCGCGTTGGTGTTTCCGCTGACGATATTGGGCATGACGCTGGCGTCCGCCACTCGCAGATTTTCCACGCCTGCGACCTTTAGCCGCGGGTCGACGACACTGCCAATCCGGCAAGTGCACGCCGGATGCCACACCGTGATCGAGAAATACCGGGCAAGATCTTCGAGAAGGGCTTCGCTCGGTTCGCCGCCCTGATATCCATGTTTTTCAGCCAGGAATGGCGGCGTCCACCACGCGCCGATGTCCTGCTTTTCCGGCCATTGGGCTGCGATTTCGAGCGTTCGCCTAAGCGCAGCCGTCATGACCTTCATGTCGTGTGGGTCTGCGTAATAGTTCATATGGATGGCCGGATGCTCGCCGTAGTCGGCGCTTTTCAGCACGACCTCGCCTTTGCTGCGCGGCTGGACGAGCGTCGACACCAGGATGATGTTCTTTTTATCGTTGGCCAAGCGCGTCGAGGCTGAGTCGAAATACCGGCCCATGTCCAGATTCACTTTATTTGTCCAGGTTGGCGCGTCGTAGCCGCACGGAATGCAGGCAATCTGGGCGTCGTGAGTGTGACGATCGCCGAGCCCGGTCGAAAAGAACGCCGCGGCGTCGTACAGGGGCGACGACGCAAGGCCCTGGCCGGTTTTTCCCCACTCAGGGATCGAGCTCAAAACGTCCCCCATCGTCACCCCGGCAGCGGAGTCGACGAAGAACAATGGGATCTGCAAGTGATCCTTCAAATGCTTCCCGACGCTGGGGGAATCGAGCCGGCATGGAACGCCCGCGCGTTCAAGCTCCTTCTGCGGCCCGACGCCGGACAGCATAAGGAGGTGGGGCGAGCCGATCGCTCCCGCGCTCAAAATCACTTCTTTGTCCGCAGTCGCGATCTGCGAGGTCCCGGTGGCGAATCGGTGCTCGACGCCCGTCGCCCGCAAGTGTCCGGGGGCCCCCTCGAGGATGACGCGAGTCGCCGTCGCTCCGGCGACGATCTTGAGGTTCGGGCGGTTCGCGGCCGCGCCTTCCAAGAATGCGTGATACGTGCTCGACCGTTTGCCGTTTCTGGTCGTTATCTGCAGCAGCGATACCATCCCACTGGGGCCACCCCGATCGCGGCCGTTGTAGTCGCCGAGTCTGATCCCGGTCGCCATGGCCGCCGCCACGAATTCCTGCGCGCCCTTCAACAAGGGCGAGCGGACAGACACGCCCAGAGGGCCCGAATCGTTGTGCGCCGAAGCATCGATCGGGATCCCGGAACTCTGCGCGAGTCCTTCGCTCTTTTTGAAGAACGGGAGCACCTCGTCGTAACTCCAGCCGGCGGCGCCGTCTTCGGCCCACCGGTTGAAGTCGCCCGGATGACCACGGACATAGACCATTAAATTGATTCCGGAAGAGCCTCCCAGCATCCTGCCTTGCGCGAGCGATACGGTCCGGTTGAAGAGACCGCGTCCCGCGTGCTTGCCCGCGTCGGCCGTATACTTCCAATTCAGTGCGGCGTCGTCTTGCAATGCGACGGCCTCGACTGGCACCAATTCTGCGTCAGGAGGCGCGGCCCCCGCTTCAATCAGCGCCACGCGGCACGACGGATCCTCGGACAGCCTCGCTGCGACGACGGCTCCAGCCGATCCGCCTCCGACAATCACGAAATCAAATGATTCCGACATTTTCACCCAGCTTCCGGCAGTTTCCCCGCACCTCTGCGCCGCGTCCCCAAACGTGCCGGGGACTGCGGCGCTTGCTTTGTGCACATTGTCAAGATTTGGCGCTTGCGTCCACTGTCAGGTCCTGTTTTTGGCGTTCCCCAGTGGAATGGGGCGGAAAGAACGGGTATGGTTGAAAAAACTGGCGTGCTCATGAGAAGACGAACTGGGTCGCTTATGAGGGGGTCCATGTTTCGCCGACGACAAGGCAACGCGGGCGGCGATATTTTTCTCGAAGGCCGCGCTTCTCTTAGCGCGCGATCAAGGATCAGCAGTCAAAGGGGGCGAAATGGCCACGTCGACGGACAAGATCAACGTCGCCGTTGTTGGGGGAGGCATCGCCGGATTGACCGCGGCGCTGCGTCTCGCACAAAACGGCTGCAAAGTGACCGTGTACGAGAAAAACGCGACGGTAGGCGGAAATCTTGGCGGCGCTCAAGATCAGCACGGGAAGTTTCACGACGTCTATCCGCACATGTTCGGCGATTGGTACAATAATTTTTGGAAGCTTGTCGCGGAATTGGGTCTATCGCTCGAACATGACTTCGACCCCAGGCCAACTTGTGCCTTTTTGAAGGCCGGCGAATTTCCGAAGCTAAAACTTTTAACAAACAATGGCTCGCCAGAGAGCGCCTTGGCGAATCTGACTTCGGGCATCATACCGGTGCCTGATATGTTCCTGGCCGCCTATTCGCTAATTGACCTCATGTCTCAGAATTTCAGCGGCGGCGCCCTTGTAAACGAGCAAACCGTCAACGGCTTCATGACTTCCCGGCCATACGTGACGGAACGAATGCTAGAAATGCACAACATCATTATTTCGAACATTTGGGCCGTAGATAGTTACCTTACCTCCGCTTTCGCTTATCAGTCCTTCGCTAAATACCAATTTCGGCGTCCCACCCCGCAGTGTTGGGTCCTCAAAGGCGACGCATACACAAAACTGATTTTGCCTCTGGTCGAGAAGCTCAAAGCTCTGGGTTGTGAGATCAAAACCAACGCAACTGTTCGGCACGTACAGGTGAGTAAGGGTAGAGTTGATCGAATTTGCATATCAGATAACGATCACGTTCACTCTGACTTGCAAGTTGACAATTTGATACTTGCGGTTCCACCCATCCGCCTGGCTCAACTGGTGATGTCGGCCGAGACGGACCATCAGTCCGGAACCCGGCAAAAGGCAGGCTCGGCAGCAGCGCGTCATCGCGGCGATCCAATCGTCAGCCTGCTGCCGAACCTCTCGGAACTTCGCCGCATCCATAGCGAGCCGATTCCCGTCTACGATGTCGCCTTCAACCGCCGCCTGCCGGAGATCCCTAATTACTACGTGTCACTGCTCGATTCCCTGTTTGAAATGACCTTCGTCGACGTTTCGCAGACCACCGCCGGGGCGAAGAATACGGTCCTGGCGGTGGCCGTTTCCGA
Organism: Roseiarcus sp.; assembly: GCA_049584355.1. Classification (GTDB taxonomy): domain Bacteria; phylum Pseudomonadota; class Alphaproteobacteria; order Rhizobiales; family Beijerinckiaceae; genus Roseiarcus. The sequence goes on from JBAUXQ010000057.1 coordinate 15,237, forward strand.
CTTTTATCGACTACCCGACGATAACGTTCGGAAGGCCCATTTGCCGTCAATAGGCCACAGCAACGACTTTCTGAGCGAGCAAGCGCAACAGACCGCCAAGTTTCTTATCTTGAAGGAACTCAATCGTTACGTTCCGTTCAAACTGGGTGAAAAATGGCAAGACGAGAACAGCGATATAGACTGGGAGCACTCGTTCTATCACTCCAACGAAGACCATCCGTTGTTCATCAACGAAGTGGGAAGTCGCGAATGGAGTCCCAAAACATGGGACGCGCGATTGCCAAACCTCTATTTTGCTGGCGATTATTGCATAAATCAGATCGACATCGCCACGGTGGAAGCCGGAGTGGTTAGCGGGCTTCAGGCCGCGCAGGAACTCGCGCGCAACGAACGGCTTAACGCCAAAATCGAATTGATCCTGCCCGACGTTTATCCCGAAAGCGCGATGGCGCTGTGGAAAATCGCTTTGGCCCCGTATGCGGCCGCGGCGAAATGCTGGTCTGACGCCCAAGTCATCGCTGATAGGCTGGCGGACGGCGCAGGACTGCGCGGAGCCGTCGGATTGCCGGGCGACGCCGCTTCGATGCTGGCGGAGACTGTAACAAAGGCTTCCGAAGCGATGATCGAGTCTTGGAAAGCGGCGCTGTCCTTCTTGAACCCAAAGAGACGCTGAGTTGGCGGCGGCCCTTGAGGCGCAAACTTTGCCTTTCGGATTTCGGGCGCGCGAGCGCGCCGAGAAACGCCCTCGCCGCGAGCGGCAAGCTCAGTCGTTCCTTTGCTCGTTTATGTAACGCGCATGAGGCGTTCATACAAAATTGGAAACGCTTGAAATGGTAGACAGTGACGGTCAGGCGTTCGTCCGCCGCGAGGGGCAGGCGGACCCAACAGCGCTGCTGCTCGGCAGTTTAGCCGATGCTTGGGGAATGGGGTTGCAAGCCTGGCAAGCCTTGGCGGGAATGGGAGCCCGTAGCCAGAGCGGCCACCCGGGCGCCGTATTCGCCGCCCTTGCGGGCGCAAAGCCGAACACAACCCAATCCTCCGAACCCGTCGCGTCGCGCGCCGCCGGGCCTGGCGGGGCAGAGGAACCGCGACAGGCCACGGTCGCACAGATGGCCGATATCTCGCCAACCCTCGCTGAAGCATGCATGGTCGGCGCGGCCAGCGCCATGCGCTACTGGGGTACGCTCGCTGAGCTTGGCCTTCGCTACGAGGCAAGCCTTGCCCAGGCCGTCGCCGATCGAACGACGGGCCGAAGCGCCGCATCGCCGGCGGAGATCCGAGTGCGCGCGGACGAGTTGCGAGCCTTCTTGCGTGGGGTCGGCGACGCCGCCAACCTGGAAGCGCGCCGTCTGCAACTCAATCTGGAGCGGATCGGCGAAACAATCGCCGAGGCCGCCGACCAGGCGACGCCATCGCCGCACCCTTACGAACGCCGTCGCCGGCACGAGGTTAAGCCGTGAACGTTAGCGCCACCATCGACAAGACGAGCAGCGACGTCATTGCCGCTCTCGGGTTCACCGACGAGATGAGAATTCTGCGGCAGCGGATCGCCGCGTGGGTCGGGAGCTGCGACCTCGAGATGCGCGAGGCGTTGGAGTGGCAATTCCTCGCCGGATCGAAGTATTTTCGGCCCCTGACCATCTTCGCTTGCTACCGGTCCTTGATCCCGGGGCCGATACCGGAACAGATCATATCCTCCGCGGTTGTGATCGAATTCTTCCACAATGTTTCGCTGGTGATTGACGATATCGTCGACCGCTCGCCTGAACGGCGCGGGCGCGCAACCTTGCATACCCGATTCGGCGAACTGAATGCGCTAATGGTCTCGGGCTATATCGTAGCCGACGGATACCGCTATCTCGGCGCGGATCTTCAGGCGATTGGTCTATTCTCTGAATTGCTGAAGCGGCTCGGCGTCGCCGAGTGCATGCAATGGCGACTGCGCCGCCAGATGCTCGGCGTCGAGGATTGGCGTCGCATCGCCGGCGAAGATACCGGCTCGATGTTCGAGGTCTGCGCCTGCCTTGGTGACCGATCGGCAAGGTTGCGCAAGTTTGGCGGTCTGCTGGGCCTCCTGTACCACGGCTGCGACGATGTCGGGGATGTCCGCGGGGCGATCGCCCTCGGCGGCGGCGGCGAGGAGGACGTGCGTGACGGCATCCTCACCCTCCCGGCTGCGCTGGCAATCCGGAATCCGACGGTCGGCGCGCTGTTCTGCAAGCCGGACCCAAAGCCGGAGGATCTTCGGGCGATCTCCGAAGCCTTCGCTGCGCAATTGGGCGAGGCCGAAGCCTATCTCGATGTGATTGCGGAAGAAGCCCGGGACGAGGCGGGGGCTTTCTCGATCGATCCGACGCCCCTTCTGGCCCTGGTCGATCAGACGCGCAAACTGAGCGGTCGTTGAGCGGCCGCGAATCCGCGGGCCTTTCCTTCGCCGCGGACGCCATTGGCCGACCAAGGCATCTCGACGGGGGGGTCCGAGATGATTGCTGGGGCGGCAGTTGTGGCCGTCGCGCGCAGTCGACGATAAAGGAGAGGTTATCGATCCACTGGTCCAAGCGGACGCGCGAAGATTGCCGCCGTGAGGTCCGGAATGCGCCAAGTGCGGGCTTTCGACCGTTGAGATTGAATGGCGCGCCATTGCGCTCAACGGCGACGCCACCAACCCCAATTGCCTACCAAATCCGCGTCCTTTGTCGTCGAAATGCACGGTAAACATCAGAACCGGAGACCGGAGCGCAGGATCAGCATTGCGTAGAAATAGAGCTCCGCGTCGAGGGCGCGCTTTATGTTCTCGGCCTTCCGGAAACCGTGCTGCTCGCCGTCGAACAGAAAATACCCGACCGGAACGCCGCGCTCCTTCAGCGCCGCGACCATGAGTTCCGTCTGGTTCGGGGGGACGACGCGATCGCCCTCCCCTTGGAAGAAGATTACCGGCGCAGAGAGGCGGTCGACGTGGTTAATGGGGGATCGTTCGGCATAAATCTGTCTGTCCTGTGGGTAGGGACCAATCAGCCAGTCCAGGTAGCGGGACTCGAATTTGTGCGTGTCGCGCGCGAGGACCTCGAGGTCGCTGACGCCGTAATAGCTCGCGCCCGCGCTGAACACTTTGTCGCCTTTGGACGTGAGCGCGCTGAGCGTGGTGTAACCCCCGGCGCTGCCGCCGCTGATCATGAGCCGCTCGGGGTCGGCGTTTCGGTTCGTGACCAGCCAGCGCGCTGCGGCGACGCAGTCCTCGACGTCGACGAGACCCCACTGTTTTTCGAGCCGCAGCCGGTAGCGGCGGCCATAGCCGGTGCTGCCGCGATAGTTCACGTCGAGCACCCCAACCCCACGGCTCGTCCAGTATTGCGCCGAAAGCGAGAGGGTGCTCAAGGCGGCTGACGTTGGCCCTCCGTGACTCTTCACGAGCACCGGCGCCCTCTCGTCCGCCGGCGCGGCGAACTCGGGCGAAAAGGGTGGATAGTAGAAAGCATGGGCCGCCTCCCCGCCGCCCGTCGGAAAAGCGATCGGCTGGGGGGCCGAAAGGTAGCGGCGGACGTCCTCGCGAAGGACGAACGAGTGACGCAGAACGCGGTGTGTTCCGTTGTTCAGGTCAAGGCAGATGACGGCGGGGGCTTCGGAAGGCGACCCGCCGATGAACACGACCCGCCCTGGAGCAGCGCGGACCTGGGCTATGTCAGTAAACTCGGTCGGAATGACGTCGAAGCGTTTAGACCGCGTATCGATACTGGCCAGCGCCCAGACACCGTCGCGAACGAAGCATGAGATCAAGCGATCGGCGGACTCGAATGCGCAGGTCGACATGCCGAACTGCCATTGCGGCCGCCCGAATTCGGCGTTCATCTCCGCCATGGGCTCGATCGCGCCGTCGTGCTCGCGATAGAGATTCCACCAGCCCGAATCTCGGTCCGACACGAAATAGAGAACCCCGTCAGGAGACCATTCCGGCTGGAACACCGACTCGCCGGGCCCGCCCGCGACCCGGCGCGGATTTCCGATCGTCCCATCCGGAAGGATGTCCCCGACCCACGCTTCGGTCGCCACCCACGGCATATTGGGATGGCGCCACGTCAGCCAGGACATGCGGTTTCCGTCGGGGCTGAGACGTGGCGTCGAATAGAAGTCGTTCCCCGAGACGAGAACCTCGGGGGCGGTGGCGCCGGCGAGGTCGACGCCGGCCAGCGTAGTGATCGCCTCTCCCGCCCCAGTATGATCCTCGGAGACGCAAACCATGCGCCCGCGGCGGCGGTCGATAACGCCATCCGCGTACCGCACCGCATTCGCAGCGGCGCCGGCTGGAGCCGGCGTGATCGGACTCGGCGCCCGGCCTGCATCCTGACGATAGAGCCGCTGATCGATATTGTTCGAGAAATAGATCACGCCGTCGCTGACGGCGAACGAGCCGCCTCCATACTCGTGAGCGCGCGAGCGAACGCTGAAAGCGTCGGGGTCGTCGGGCGTCACGCATTCCGGCTCACCGTTCGCGCAGACGCGGTAGACGAAAGTTCGTCCCTGCTTCCGCGGCTGAGTCTCGCTCCAATAGATCGCGTCGCCGTCGAGCGCGACCTGCTCGAGACGGATCGAATCGCTGACAACGAGGTCGGAAGTTATGGGAGACGTCCAAAAACCATAAGGGCTGGCGGCCATGCTTCTCGTCCCGTCCAGCTGTGAACGCTAGCGGTAGGATTGCGGGGAAAATCTGGACCGACTTGTCCGTTCTGGCAAGCGGGGCCCTTTCGCCACTCCCCGGGCAGACTGAAGCCGCCCCGCGCCGGTCGCACGTAACCGAGCCGGTAGGCCGATTTGGCCGAGTTGCAGTGCCGCGAATCAATCACTGAACCCGGCGGATACTGTTGAACCGCGCCATCCGGTTGACATAACTTTAGATAACAAAGTCTCCGGAGACGCGCCGATGACCGAGATCACGCTGAGGGTGAACGGGCAGAATCAACAGGTCGCTGTCGACGACCCGAACATGCCTTTGCTTTACGCCTTGCGAGATCACCTCGGGCTGCGCGGTCCCAAGTTCGGATGTGGCCTGGGCCAATGCGGCGCCTGCTGCGTCATCATCGAGGGCGAGGCAGCCCGCTCCTGTGTGACCCTCGCCGTCGATGCTCACGACAAGGAGATCAAGACGCTCGAAGGCCTAGGCGATCTGGATCGCCCCAGCAGAGTCCAGGCAGCGTTCATCGCGGAGCAGGCGGCTCAATGCGGGTATTGCACGAACGGCATGATCATGACCGCGACCGTTCTTTTGTCGCGCCGCCCGCGTCCCACTGAAAACGACGTCCGTGACGCGCTCGCCCAAAATCTTTGCCGGTGCGGCAGTCATGCGCGCGTGATTGCCGCTGTTCTTCGCGCGGCGCGGGAGGGCTGAGTCATGACCGCGATCACGCGCCGCTCGCTCCTCTGCAACGCCGCGACTGTGATCGTCACGTTCTCCTTGCCGCGCGGCGCCGAGGCAAGCGTCAACACAGTCGCAGCCGACAGCGTCGACGGTTATCTCAGCGTCGCGCGGGACGGCGGGGTCACTGTGTTCGCCGGGAAGGTCGACCTTGGAACCGGAGCGCGCGCCGCAATCCGGCAGATCGTCGCCGAGGAACTTGGCTTTTCGCCGGGACGCATCGCTCTGGTCGAAGGCGACACGGCGCTTACGCCTGATCAGGGTTCGACCGGGGGCAGTACTGGAATAATGGTCGGCGGGGTTCAGATCCGGCAAGCGGCCGCCACCGCCCGCGCGCGCCTGTTGAGTCTCGCCTCGGCGTCACTTAATCGGCCCGTTAGTGATCTCGAGACGAACGACGGCATGGTGGTCGCTCGCGGCGACGGCGGGGCTGTGAGTTTCGCGTCGCTGATTGGCGGCGCGGCATTCGAACTGCCCATCGACAAGACAGCGCCCCTGCGCAATCCCGATGCTTACACAGTCGTCGGAACCTCCTACGCGCGTCCTGACATTCCCGCAAAGCTGACCGCCCGGCACGCCTATGTCCAGGATCACCGCGTCGACGGCATGACGCATGCGCGCGTCGTTCGGCCGCCGGCGATCGGGGCGCATCTCAATGATGTCGACCCTTCGTCGATTGCGGATATTCCAGGCGCCAAGGTCGTTCGGATCAAGGACTTTCTTGCCGTCGTAGCTCCGCGGGAGTGGGACGCGGTACGCGCGTTGCGCCAGCTTAAGGCGACTTGGAGCGAGGCGGCGACGCTGCCGGGTTCAGACAATCTCTTCGAGGCGGTGCGCGCCACGCCAGTCGCGCGCGTCGAGATACTGCGCAGCTTGGGCGATGCCCCCGCGGTGTTCGATCAAGCACAGCGGGTTATCCATGCGACTTACTCTTGGCCGATCCAGTCGCACGCCTCGATGGGTCCATCCTGCGCGGTCGCCGACATCCGCGACAATGGCGGTACGGTTTGGACGGCCTCGCAATCGACGCATCGCATGCGCTGGACGATTGCGAAGCTGTTGGGGCTCGATGGGGCGAAGCTCCGTCTCGTCTATATGGATGGCTCCGGCAGCTACGGAACAAACGGAAATGACGATGTCGCCTTCGAGGCGGCGCTCTTGTCGCGGGAGCTCGGCCGCCCGGTGCGGGTGCAGTGGATGCGCGAGGACGAGCACGGATGGGACCCCAAAGGGCCGCCGCAATTGCTTGATTTGCGGGCGGCGCTGAGCGCCGATGGATCCATCGCGGCTTGGGAAACGGTAGCGATGCCTCCTGTGAATACCCCCAACGCCGGGACACCGTTGCTCGCGGCTGTCGCGGCCGGTCTCGACGATGGACGAGGGTCCCAGTCGGGATTCACGGGAATGAACTCCGACCCGCCCTACGCAATCGAGAACGTCCACGCGGAAGTCAGGTGGCTGGCGACCACGCCACTGCGCGTCTCGAACCTGCGCGCGCCGGGTAAAATCGGGAACGTATTCGCGGTGGAAAGTTTCTTTGATGAGCTCGCGGCGGCGGCCAACGCAGATCCTCTCGCATTGAGGCTTCGACTCTTATCCGATCCGCGAGGTCGAGAGGCGCTCGAGCGGGTCCGCCAAATGATGAATTGGACCCCGCGCGCCTCGCCGCTTGAGCGCAAGAGCGATCTCTTGGAGGGGCGCGGGATTGCGTACGTTCATTACAAGCAAGCAGAGAACTACGTCGCGATGGGCGTCGAGGCAACCGTCGAGCGCTCGACCGGCGCGGTGCGCGTGCTCCGCGTAGCGTGCGCCCACGACTGCGGCTTGATGATCAATCCGGACGCGGTGCATGCGCAGGTTGAAGGGTGCATTCTACAGACGCTGAGCAGAACCCTGTTCGAGGAAGTGACGTTCGATCGCGCGCGGGTCACGAGCACGGACTGGTCGAGCTATCCGATTCTTACGTTCCGAGATGTTCCAAAGCTCGATATCTTCTTGATTGATCGTCGTCATGAACGCCCGCTGGGCGCGGGAGAGGCCGCGGCCGCGCCGGTGGCGGCCGCTGTTGGAAACGCAATATTCGACGCGACTGGTGTGAGGTTGCGCCAAGCGCCGTTTACGCCGGCGCGCGTCAAGAAGGCGTTGGACGAGCAAGCAACCTGAAAACAATGCCGCTTTGTTGGCTGTTCGCCGTCCACGCGACTCTCGGACCCCGACCGGACAAACGGTGTCAATCCGACGCGGCGCGCGGTTCAGTACCCGTGGGGAACTCCATGCAAAATTGAGCCTTGCTTCGGGATGGCCCGTCGCTTGGCGCATGGCGCGTCGCCAAGAACAGGCGCGTCTCGGCGTCCCAAACGCCGATCATCAGCGGCGGCATGAACGCGCGGCCACGCTCGTAGGCCCTGAGTAAGGAGGTCGGCCTGCAGGGGCCCCGCGATGCGCTCGTGGCTGGGTTCGACGACATCCCGGCCGCCTTCTGAAGCGCGGGACGACGCGGCGGTAGCCCTTACGTGACGCTGAAACCGCCGTCGACTCGGAGCGACACCCCCGTGATCATCGCGGCCCGATCGGAGAGCAGATAGACGATCGCCTCGGCGACCTCATCCGGCTCCAGGAAACGCCCGAGCGGCAGGCGGGCGAGCCGCGGGCCGGCCCGGCCAGGATCGCTCCAGGCTTTGCGCCCCATGTCGGTCAGCGTGATGTTCGGGTTGATGCAGTTGACGCGGATGTGGTGGGGGCCGAGTTCGTTCGCCATCACGCGGCTCATGGCGTCGAGCGCACCCTTCGAGGCGCAATAGGCCGTGTGATCGATGACGCCGACGAAGGCGGCGTCGCTGGACACATTCACGATCGATCCCGGCAGCGCCCGCGCGATGCGATCGCGCGCGTATTCCTGGGCGATGATCATCGGGGCGGTGGTGTTGACCGCAATGATCCGCTCGAATGTTTCGGTGGTGAGATCCACGAAGGGCTGGAGCGTTGTCGCGCCGGCGCAGTTGACCAGGAGGTCGAAGGGTAAAGCTGCCCGGACGACGGCGCGCGTGGCCTCCGCGTCCGCGAGATCGACCGGAAAGGATCGGCCGCCGATCTCGGTCCGCAGCGAGGCGAGGTCGTCGGCGGAGCGGCTCATCGCCAGCACTTTCGCTCCGCGCCTGGCCAGCAGGCGCGCCGTCGCCCGCCCGATCCCCTTGCCTGCGCCGGTGACGAGCGCGTGCTTGCCTTCGAATTCGCCCGCGTGTTCGGTCATCGATTGTCCCTCCCACCATTCCGCGCATCGTTGCGCCTCGACCCTCGGTCTCGGGTCGGCGACCACACGATACCGCCTTGACTCATATTACCGCGAGCAGGACACCCCCTAGGACGACAAGCTCCAACACTGGATCCAGAAAGCGGTGAAGATTGAAAAGTTCGAGAACGCTCCGATGACTCGGAGGTGATCTGGCGGTTCTCACGGACGCGAAGATCGGATTCAAGGCTGGAAAACTGCTGGCCAGCCCTTGGCTCGCCGATTCACCTGGCCGAGCTCATCATCTTTCCGGCCGCCCGCGACGACGACCAGGTCGACTCGACCGCCGAAAAGGTGGGCTAATTTAATACGCCGCTTACAGTTCATCCTCGATTCGTTCAGGCCCTTTCTTCATCGAGGAGGATCTGCAATTTAACGTCGGACGGAAGTCCTTTGGCCGCGCGTTCGAAGGCTTGGATGCTTTCGGAGAAGTGGAAGGTGCCAGTGATCACGGGTTTCAAATTCACTTTGCCGGACGCTATCAGCTGAAGCGCACGCTCATAGATGTTGGCGTAGCGAAACACCGTCTCGATTCGGATTTCCTTGGCTACCGCCGCTGGAACGTTGAAGGCGACCTGTTCCACCGGCAGCCCGACCAATACGACAGCGCCGCCCGGCGGCGCGGGCGCGAACAAATCGGGATAAACCTTTGCGCTGCCGCTAGCCTCGAACAGGACGTCGACGCCCCAACCTCCTGTATCCTTTAAAATAACCTCGGCGAGCGCCTGTTCTCCGACGTTAACAGGGACTATTCCAGGATACTGACCGGCAATGGCAAGTTTCGGCGCGCTAAGGTCGGATATATAGACCTTGCTGCATCCTCCGGCCAACGCAGCCAGCGCGACCATGATTCCTATTGGACCGCAACCGATCACCGCCGCTGTATCCCCCGGCGCGATCCGTGCGCGCGTGGCCGCCTGCATGCCGATCGCGAAGGGTTCGACCATCGCACCCTCAGCGAAGGTCACTTGATCCGGCAGTCGATAGGTAAAGGCTGCCGGGTGAACCACCTCCGGCCTCAAAACGCCATGAACAGGAGGCGTAGCCCAGAAGCTTACTTCTGGATCGACATTATAGATGCCAAGCTTACTCGCCCTCGAGGTGAGATTAGGAACGCCTGGCTCCATGCAGACGCGGTCGCCTACTTTTAGGTTCCTGACGGCCGAGCCAGTTTCGACAATGACCCCCGACGCCTCATGCCCGAGCACCATGGGTTGGCGAACGATGTAATTACCAATTGCGCCATGCGTGTAGTAGTGCACGTCGGAGCCGCAGATGCCGACGGTATGGAGGGCTATCTTGACGTCGTTCGGGCCAACTTCCAGTGGGAGTTCAATGTCCCGCAAGGTGAGTTGGTTTTTTCTCTCCAGGACGAGCGCTTTCATTGGAAATACTTTCATATTTGCGTTTTTCGTTGATCGACGGAATTCGGAATCCGACCCCATGAGTCAAGGAACAGGAACCGCGATGGTGAACACAGACCGCGGCGTTGAGGACATTCCCACGGATCGCAAGCCAGACATCGACGACCGAGGCGGTCGAGAACGGCCGTCCCGTGGTTCAGAAGCGTCCCCTTCGGCCGGAGGAGGTCTGGGCCATTGTTTGTCCGACTTCAGATCGAGAACCGCAAACGCGACGATAAGGACCTAACCGGCCTGCTCCTATTCCGCGGCCTCGGCGAGTTTGGGATAACTGGTATATCCTTCCGCTCCTTGCGAATAAAAGGTCGCGGAGTCCCAGTTGCTGAGGGGGGCTTTCAGCGCGATGCGGCGTGGTAGATCCGGATTGGCGATGAACAGCTTCCCGAATGCGACCGCATCCGCCTGGCCGGCGACCAGCGCCGCCGCGGCGCTCTCCGGCGTGAAGCCTTCATTGGCGATATAAACACCACCGAAGGCCGTTTTGAGCTCCGGCCCCAGGCGCGGCTCTTTCAGGGACTCTCGGGCGCAGATGAAGGCGATCTTCCGCTTGCCAAGCTCGCGCGCGACATAGCCGAACGTCGCCGGGAGGTCGCCGTCGCCCATGTCATGGGAATCTGCGCGCGGCGCGAGATGCATACCGACGCGGCCCCGGCCCCAGACCGAGACGACGGCGTCTGTTACATCGAGCATCAACCGCGCGCGGTTTTCGACCGAGCCGCCGTATTGATCGGCGCGCTTGTTGCTGCCGTCCTGCAGGAATTGATCAAGAAGATAGCCATTGGCGCCGTGAATTTCGACGCCGTCGAAACCCGCCGTCTTGGCGTTCCGCGCCCCCTCGCGGAACGCTTCGACAACGCCAGCGACCTCCTCAGTCTCGAGCGCCCGGGGGACCACATACGGCCGCTCGGGACGCAACAGGCTCACGCGACCCCGCGGGGCGATCGCGCTTGGCGCGACCGGAAGCGCGCCATCGTGATAGCTTGGATCGGAGATCCGGCCCACGTGCCAAAGCTGCATCAGAATGCGACCGCCGGCGGCGTGGACGGCTTCGGTTATGCGACGCCAGCCGTCCACCTGCTCCTGCGACCAGACGCCAGGCGTGTGCGGATAGCCGACCCCCGTCGGGGTCACTGACGTCGCCTCGGTAATAATCGCGCCCGCACTCGCGCGCTGGACGTAATAGTCCCGCATCAACGAGTTCGGAACTCTGCCGGGCCCGCTCGATCGGTTGCGCGTCAGCGGCGCCAAGAGGATGCGGTTCGGAAGACGGAGGTCGCCGACCGTAATCGGATCGAATAGCGTTGGCATCGGAGGCGTCATCCTCGTTGAGAGAACTAAATCCGATCAGCACGGAACTCGCTGATCCGCGGTCGATATGGTGCGGCTGCGACCTACTTCAATCCAAGTCCCGGAGAAAGGCCGATAGCTCGGGCGAACTCCTCATCGCTCCAGCCCACTTGATCATAGGTTCCTCGCCAATGGACGAGCGCGCCCGAACCTCCGCCGGCCAACACGCATCGCACGCGGCCTATGACCATGGCGCGCCGCATGACGTTCGATCCGCTCTTCGAGATCGCAATCGAACACGGCGATCGAATCGGCGAGGCAGTGCGCCCCACTGGCCCCGAGTTTCCGTCAGAAAACGAGCTTACCGCCGACGAGCGCGAGCGTGCCGGCGATCAGGGGACGCAGTACGCGATCCGGCACGCGCGAGGCGAAATGGCTTCCAATCGCGATGCCCGGTATCGAACCCGACAACAGCGAGACGAGCAGCAACCAGTCGACCGAGCCCATCCACCAATGGCCCGCGCCGGCAAGAAGCGTGAGCGGCACGGCATGCGCAATGTCGGTGCCGACGATTCGCACCGTTGGCATCTTCGGATAGAGCATCAGCAACACCGTCACGCCGATGGCGCCCGCGCCGACTGAAGAGATCGACACGAGCACGCCGAGCACAGCGCCAAGCGTTATCGTCAGCAACGCGATTTCCTTGTCGGTGCGCCTGTCCAGAAACGCCGCGACGGCCGCCAAAAGCCGGCGTCGAAAAACAAGCGTAACCGCCGTCAGAATCAGGGCAAGTCCCAGCGTCGACGTGATCACGGCGCTCGTCCCCTTGGAGTCCACGCCGAGACGCGACAACGTCAGCAGCGAGAGCGCCGCCGCGGGAACGCTGCCCGACGCGAGCCGGCGGGTGACGCGCCAGTCGATCGCATCGTTGAGCCCATGGACGAGGGACCCGCTGATTTTCGTGACGCCGGCGTAGAGGAGATCGGTCCCGACCGCGGTTGCCGGGTGGATGCCGAACAGCAAGACCAAGAGCGGGGTCATCAACGCGCCGCCGCCGACGCCGGTGAAGCCGACCAGCATGCCGACAGCGAAGCCCGAGGCCGTGTAAAGCGGGTTGATCAGATGGAGAAAACCCAACGCCACATGTTCCTTTCGGCCAAACTTAACATTGATCCTGAACGGCGTTCACGGTTTTCGTGGGTCGACGACGCTCCGTCCGAGATCGTTTGATCGCCACTCCAGCATCGCGCACGTGGAAAATCATATCTTCGTCTGAAGTCCCGGTCTCGGCGAGCAGGCGATTGAGGCCCGCAATGCCGGCTCGCGCCGCGGCGGCGGCGCGCCGCGATAGCGACGCTTCTGAGAGGCCGTTCTGAGACCGCGAAGCTGGACGACAATGTCGGCAAGGTCGAGGTCTTCCTCCGCCTGCCGCCCCGGCTTGCCCAAAGCGCTCACGCTGCCAGTCTTTTGGCCATGGACAGATCGTGTCCCATAAGTTATCCCATCAAATTAGTAGACTAAATCTCCGATGGCAAGAGGCGAATGAAGGGGGCGAGGGAGCCTCTCTCGGGGCTGTCCCGACCGGCGCGGGGCGAGCCCGGCCTTGGCCGAGGCGTCCGCCGCTCTCTAGGCGCGGGAGATGGTTCGCCGGGCCGTTTGATGTCAAAATACGGGGAAACGACCCTCCACGGTATGGCGCGTCGAGACCTCGCCCTCGAAATCAAGAGGCACATTCATGTCGTTCAATGCAGGTTTCCAATTCAATCGCTTGGTCAGGCCGGCTATCCTGGCGATAGGCTTTTGCGCCCTTGGCTCCTCGGCGGCTCTCGCGCAAGCGGCGAGCGGCGAGCCGGTCACGATTGGCGTCAGCGGCCCGCTGACCGGACAGAACGCGCAATATGGCGCGCAATGGAAGAAGGGATTTGACCTCGCGCTCGAAGAGGTCAACGCCAAGGGCGGCGTCAAAGGCCGTCCGTTGCAATATGTCTTCGAGGACAGCCAGGCCGACCCGCGCCAGACCGTGGCGATCGCCCAGAAATTCGTCAGCGATCCGAAAATTGTCGTCGAGCTCGGCGACTTCTCGAGCACCGCCTCGATGGCGGCGTCCTCGATCTATCAGCGCGCCGGTCTCGTGCAGTTTGGCTTCACCAATTCCCATCCGAACTTCACCAAGGGCGGCGACTTCATCTGGAGCAATTCGGTCAGCCAGGCCGATGAACAGCCGAGGCTGGCGAAATACGCCGCCGATCTCGGCTTCAAGCGCGTCGCTGTCCTCTACCTCAACACTGACTGGGGCCGGGCGAGCCAGAACCTGTTCTCCGAAGCGGCGAAGGGCTACGGCTTGGACGTCGTCGCGTCGGAAGGTTATCAGCCTGACGAAAAGGATTTTCGCTCGACGCTGGTCCGTGTTCGCGACGCCAAGCCTGACGCGATCGTTCTCATTTCATATTACGCCGACGGCGCACTGGTCACGCGGCAGATCCGGACGGTCGGGCTTACGACCCCGATCGTCGCCTCAGGCTCGATCTATTCGCCGAAATTCATCGAGCTCGCAGGCGACGCCGCCAATGGCGTCTTCACCGAATCGAACTTCTTCCCAGGGGACAGCCGTCCCGAGGTGAAGAGCTTCGTCGACAAGTTCCGCGCCAAATACAACGAGGAGCCGGACGACTTCAACGCTGTCGCTTATGACACGATCATCCTCCTGGCCGCTGTGATCAACCAATATGGGACGGATCGCACGGCGATCCGCGACGGCCTGGCTCAGATCAAGGATGTCCCGAGCGTGATC
>JBAUXQ010000058.1:0-1877 GCA_049584355.1 Roseiarcus sp.
GCCTTCCTCACACCGTCACCCAGTTTCCCGCATAGCTCCTTCGCCCCCTGGGCCATATCGGTAGCGTCGGTCGTGCGTTCGACCTAATCGTGCGCCCGTCTTATCCTTCGCTCACTCATGTCGCCGCCTTCATCGCGACGATCTGCTTTTGCCATCGCGGCAGCACCGACTGCGGCTCATGCAGGGTGAATGTGACCCCTCCGCTGACGGCGGCGTAAGGCGCTTTGTGGGTCCGAACCTCGACGAGTTCCGCCTCAAAGAAGGCGAGCGGGACTTCGGGCGAGGCGTGGGCGAGGCGCCGGCACTTCATACGAAGCTCGCACATCCCGCCATCGAGGGAGAGCGTCACCGTGACTCGACTGTCGCGCACAAGATTCGCGGTGGTCGTCGACTGAGGGAAGACGACGAAGCGAATTCCTCCCGATGGCAACGCGAGCATATCGCCGGCGCTGAGGAGAGAGGCATGCGGCCAGCCTTCGGCATCGAGCGTCGAGAGGCGCAGGGCCTGCGTCTTGGCGAGCAGGTCGTTCCCGTCGAGATAGCGCGCGACTTGCGCGGGTAACACTGGCGAGCGGGTCGTCTCGGGGGCAGTATAAGCGTGGGCGGCATTGCTCATCATCGGCTCCAGGCGCGAGGTTCGATCACTTTGCGATCACGGGCGGCCGGCTCTTGGCGGCCATACCTGCCCATCGCCGTAACTTCGGCGTCTCTAACCCGAACAGGTCGAGCACTCGTCCGACTGTATGGTCGATCAAATCGTCGATCGTTTTCGGGTTGTTATAGAAGGCGGGCGTGGGGGGCGCGATGATGACCCCCATCCTGCTCAAAGCCAGCATATTCTCGAGATGGATATCGTTCAGCGGCGTTTCTCGCGCCAGGAGCACGAGGCGCCTGCGCTCTTTCAAGGTAACGTCGGCTGCGCGCACGATCAGATTGTCGGCGGCGCCGTAGCGGATCGCCGACAACGTCCTCATGCTGCATGGCGCCACGATCATGCCGTCGTGGCGGAACGAGCCGCTGGCCAGCGCCGCGCCCTGGTTGTCGCGCGCATGCACCTCGGACGCCAAGTCGCCAACGTCGCGCGCGCTGAGGCCGGTCTCCTTCAAGAGCGTGACTTCCGCCCAACGGCTCAGAATGAGGTGGGTCTCAACGCCGAGCTCGGCTAACGCGGCAAGGAGTCTCACTCCATAGACCGTGCCGGTAGCGCCGGTCATCGCCACGACAATTCGCACCCGGCAGCCCTCACAAATCGCGCGGCGATCGCGCATTCCCGGTTCAACTAGCCGGAGTCACCGGTGTGCTACGGCCACACTGCGCCAAACGCAAGCGCCACGCCGAAGGCGAAAGCCGCTCCGGGTGACAAACCGGCTCCAGTGTTCGTTCAGGCAATTCCGGATTCGCAATGACCGCTTCACGTGTGCGCCGTGACAAGGCGGCGCTTTCCAGTGGGTGCAAGCCCCACCCGGCCAGATCGCTCCAGCCGGAAGCAACCGGAGCAGTCATGGAGGTAACGAAGTGGCTGAAGCCTTCGGTGTAGCAGGTCACATATAGGTGACCGCGCGAGTGTGCGGGCCGCAACGCGAGTGAACGCTGAGCAGGCCTCGAAAAGGACGATGTGCAGGCCGACCCGACAACGTTATCGGGGAAGGCTGTTACGGCTGGGTGAGATGAGCGAGAACGACGCCCAGTCGCTGCACCGGGGTAGTGGCGGCAGCACGCACACAAGGAAAGCGCGCGCAACACGGGAAGCCCCAAAGCGTGGTCAGGTCAGGGATGACAGGACCAACCGGACGCCCGTGAGGGACAGGCTGGGCGCTCTGGGGTGGCGGAGAGGTTCGTAGTACCGCGGAAACCGGGTAACTCCGGCGGAGGGAAGG
>JBAUXQ010000059.1:0-2015 GCA_049584355.1 Roseiarcus sp.
GTGGAATGGACTGGTGAGTCAGTTTTGCGGTCGGCAAAGGAAATTTCGCTGGCGAAGGCGCCGGAATTGGCGCATAATAGAATCATGACAGACAGCGTCGTATTCACCACCTACGTCGTAAAAGACATCGGGAATCCCAATCGCTACCGCTGGAATATTTACGACGATAAGACGATTCGGGACAAATCCTTCTATTCTTTTGCGACAAAGCGCGAAGCGCAGACGGATGCCGATAAGTTCGTCGAAAAGCTCAATGCGATTTGGCCAGCCGCAAAATAATAGAAGGCCGGCCAAGTTCAGCCCGCCGCCCACGTTTATTTGAAAAGCGTGGGTCGACGAATCAACAAACCGGGCGTAAGGGTGCGCGCGGCAAATCGATTGCCCGAGGGATCCCAAGCATGGGCGCATCAAGACCGATCGAACTGGCCGCAGAAATGGTGGCGGCCTTCGTTTCGAATAACCCTTTGCCAAAGAGCGAGCTGCCCGCTCTGATTCATGCGCTGCACGCAACCATGACCAGGCTCGCAGGCGAGCCGAACAGCGCGCCGCCCCAAATCGAGCCGAAGGCGCCCGCGGTGCCAATTCGAAAATCAATCACGCCGGAGTTTGTGATCTGTCTCGAAGACGGCAAGCGATTCAAGTCGATGCGGCGCCACCTGGCCGGGCTGGGCATGACGCCGGACCAATATCGCGAGAAATGGAACCTGCCGGCTGACTATCCGATGGTCGCGCCCAATTATGCGGCGCAGAGGTCGGCGATGGCGAAAAAGATCGGACTCGGCCGGAAGCATCCGGCGCGCTCCGTCAGGTCATAGGCGTCCCGAATTCGTCTGCTGCGCACGCAGCGCGCTCGCGATCCAACCGCGGCGCGCTGCGGCTGCATTTTTAGAGCTGCTCGAAGCCGATCTTGCCGTCGGCGCCCTTCTTCCACACGTACCAGACATAGTCGACGGTCGTGCGGTCGCCCTTCTTGTCGTAGGCGATGTCGCCGATGACGGTGTGGAACGGCATGCCCGAATGCATGGCCGCGGCCACCTTCTTCGGATCGAGCGAGTTCGCCTTTTCCGCCGCCTGTTTGATGATCTGGACCGCGGCGTAGGAGTAGAGCGTATAGCCCTGCGGGTCGAAGCCCTTGGCCCTGAACGCGGCGACCGCGTCCTTGGCGTTCGGGTTCAAGCGCGGCTCCGGACCGAAGGTCATCAGCGTGCCTTCGACGCCCGGCCCGCCGATGGCCGCGAACTCGGTATCGGTGATGCCGTCGCCGGAGATCATTACCGTGCTCATGCCCTGGTCGCGCATCTGGCGGACGATCAGGCCGCCTTCGGTGTGCAGGCCGCCCCACATCAGATAGTCGGCGCCCGACTCCTTGATCTTGGAGACAATCGCCGAATAGTCCTTCTCGCCGGTGTTCACGCCCTCGTAGAGCACTTCCTTGACGCCCATCTTGTGCATGTTGTCGAGCGCGGCGTCGGCAAGACCTTTGCCGTAGGTCGTCTTGTCGTGGACGACGGCGATCTTCTTGCCCTTGAGCTTGTCGCGGGCGAGCTCCGCCCAGACCATGCCCTGCTGGTCGTCGCGGCCGCAGGTGCGGAATGCGTCCCACAGCATGCGGTCGGTGACCTTGGGATTTGTCGCCGAGGGCGTGATAAACAGGATGCCGTTCTCGGAATAGACATCGGAGGCGGGGATCGTCACGCCGGAGTTGAAGTGGCCGACGACGAACTTGACGCCATCGCCGACGAACTTGTTGGCGACCGACACGCCCTGCTTCGGATCGGAGACGTCGTCGCCCGGCTCGACGTCGATTTTTTGTCCCAGAATGCCGCCGGCCTGGTTGATGTCCTCGGCCGCCTGGTTGACGCCCTGGGTCAGTTGCGCCCCGAACGAAGCGTTGGCCCCGGTGATCGGCCCGGCGACGCCGATCTTGATTTGCGCCTGCGCCGCGCCCGCAAGCCACAGCGACAGCGCGACCGGAATGGCCTTCAGAATGATGGTTCGCATGATAACCTCCCATA
>JBAUXQ010000060.1:0-2607 GCA_049584355.1 Roseiarcus sp.
GGGCAAGCCGCGCCTCCCAGGCGCGGATCGCCTCATCGAGGTCAGGCTCGCGCAGCCGCCGCGCCGCCATGACCGCGCGCTCGCTCGGATCGAGCGTGCCCAGCGCATATTCGGCGGCGGCGAAATCGTCGTCGGGAGTGACCGTCATGACGCCAAGCACTCCCTGAGTTGGGAGAGGCTGCGATGCAGCCACGTCTTGATCGTCGGCACGGGCCGCCCGAAGCGCAGCGCGAGCGCCTCGCGGCTCAAACCGCGGTAATAGGCCAGCAACACGACTGCGCGTTTCTCCTCGTCCAGGGCCTGAAGGCAGTTCATGAGCTTGGCCAGTCCCTCGGACCGTTCCCTTGCAGCGAGCGGGTCGACTTCATCTGCGGCCGGCTCGAAGCTCTCGGGCAAGTCCTCGAGCGACCCTGGACGAACCCGCCGGACCTCGTCGAGGGCGCGATTGCGGGCGATGGTCGCCATCCACGCGAGCGGGGAGCCCTTGGCGGGGTCGAAATCGCCGGCCTTTTCCCAGATGCGCACATAGGCCTCCTGAAGCGCGTCGGCAGCGGCGTCGCCTCTGGGAAGAATACGGGCGACGACCCCGTAGAGTTTCGCGCTGGTCGCCTTGTAAAGCGCCGAGAACGCCGCCGCGTCACGCGCCGCGATGCGGCCCAGGAGATCGGCGAGACCATCCGTGGCCTGAGCCGGCGATCCCCTGCCCGGCGCCTCTCCCCGGATTGTCATTCGGGCATCCTAGCGAAGCACGACCGGCGCAACCAGCGCTCCTCTCGCGCACGCGCGAACAGGGCGGGCGCTAATGGCGCCCGCCCACCGCTTCCCCCGTGAGCCGTAGGAGGAGGCTCAGCTCGGGAGCAGCACCTTGTTGATCACCTGGATGACGCCGTTCGACTGCATCACGTTCGGGATCGTAACCTCGGCCTTATCGCCCTTGGCGTCGATGACCCAAAGGCGTCCGCCGGAGCGCTGGAAGGTGAGCTCCTCGCCCTGGACGGTCTTCAGCATCGCCTTGCCGCCGCCGTCGCGGATCATGGCGTCGATCTCGGCCTCGGTCAGCCGGCCGGGCACGACATGGTAGGTCAGGATCGAGGTCAGCATGCCCTTGTTTTCCGGCTTGAGCAGCGTCTCGACCGTGCCGGCAGGCAGACGGGCGAACGCCTCGTTGGTCGGCGCGAAGACCGTGAACGGTCCGGCGCCTTCAAGAGTGTCGACAAGGCCCGCGGCCTTCACCGCGGCGACAAGGGTGGTGTGATCTTTCGAGTTGACGGCGTTTTCGATGATGTTCTTGCTCGGATACATCGGCGCGCCGCCCACCATCTTGGTCATTTCGGCGTAGGCCGGCGCGACGAAGGGCGCGGCTATCGGCGCAGCGAAGGCGACGGTGGCGGCGAGCGCCGCGGCGGTAAGCGAAGTCTTGGCGTTCATGTTCGTCTCCGATGTTGGTCGAACCGATCGTCGCGTTCCCGCCCTTGACCGGCACGGGTTGGTTACGGAGCGCCTCCCGCAAGGTTTCAGAATGGGGCTAAAAAAAGATCCCCAAACAAAAAAAGTTGGATCGCGTCGCGAAACACTTGGCCGCGACCGCCCGTATTGGAGTTGGCGCCGGGACCGGCGTATTGAAGCCCTGACATGAGGGAGAGCTTGTAGTGACGTCGCTTTCTTCCGCCCTGCATGCGAGTGAGGCGCCGACTGGGCGTGTCATTCTCCGGCATTCGCCGCTCGTGCGTATCTGCCATTGGGTCAATGCAGGGTGCTTTGTCGTGCTGCTGATGAGCGGCATGCAGATCTTCAATGCGGATCCGGCGCTGACCTGGGGCCCGGCGACGAATTTCGACCATCCGTTCTTTTCGCTGTCGGCGCGCGAGAACGACGATGGCGATCCGACTGCCGGCGTGACGACGATCTTTGGCCGCCCATTCAATACGACCGGCTTCCTTGGCGCGTCGCGCGGCGACGACGGGCAACTGGAAGAGCGCGGCTTTCCGTCCTGGGCGACGCTGCCGGCTTATCAGGATCTGGCGATGGGGCGGCGCTGGCATTTCTTCTTCGCCTGGATTCTCGTGCTCAACGGGCTGGTCTATTTCGCCTATCTCATCGGCCGTCGCCACATTCGCGACCTGTGGCCGAGCGCGGCCGACATCCGAGCGATTCCGCGCGCAATCGCCGATCACGCGCGGCTCAGGTTTCCGGAGGGAGATGAAGCGCTGCATTACAACGTGCTGCAGAAGCTCGCCTATCTGAGCGTCGTCGTCGCCTTTCCGATCCTGATCCTCGCCGGGCTGACGATGTCGCCGGCGATCGATTCGGCTTTCCCGTGGCTGCTCAGCCTCTTTGGCGGGCGGCAGGCGGCGCGCGCCGCGCATTTCCTGCTCGCCACCTATCTCGTCCTTTTCGTCATCGTGCATCTGGTGATGGTGGTCCTTTCAGGCCCGATCAACAACATGCGCTCGATGATCACCGGCCGCTATCGCATCAAGGAGGCCCGGCGATGACAGGCGAAGGCCTCATAAGGCCGGCTGGACCACGCCTCAGCCGCCGCAAGCTTCTGATCGGCCTAGGGGTCGGGGCGGCGGCTGCGCCGCTCGCGGGCTGCGACGCGGGCTC
>JBAUXQ010000061.1:0-2622 GCA_049584355.1 Roseiarcus sp.
CTCGCCTATTACGACGGCCTCAGACGCGCCCGCGGCCCGGCGAACCTGCTGCAGGGCCTGCGCGACTATTTCGGCGCCCACACCTACCGCCGCCTCGACAAGGAGGGCAGCTTCCATACCCGCTGGAGCCAGGACGGCAGCGAAGTGAAGGTATGAGGCCCAATCCTGCGGAGGGAAGTCTCCGGTCTTGGAAACTTCACGATCGATTCCTAGCCTCGACTCGAACTTGACGCCCCGGGAGGCATTTCACTTGGAGGTCGCAATGAACACGCTTCGCATTGTTCTCACCGCCGCGTCCGCCCTGGCTTTCGTGCCCGCCCTCGCCCAAAACGCGCCGCTGGTCGCCTCCGCGCGCGCGACCGTCGAAACGGTGAGCGCCGACGGCGCGAACCTTGGCGTCCGCACGCGCGGAGGCGAGGAGCGAACCATTCATCTCAATTCCAAGACGCGTTTCATTCTGGTGGTTCCAGCGACTCTCGCCGACGTCAAGCCGGGCGCGTTCATCGGCGTCGCCGCGCTGCCCGGTGGGGGCGGCGAACTCAAGGCGATGGAAGTGCATATCTTTCCCGAGGCGATGCGCGGGACCGGCGAGGGCTTCCGTCCGTTCGATCTGGCGCCGGGCAGCTCCATGACCAACGGCAACATATCGGCCCGGGTCGACGCCACGAGCGGTCCCAAGCTCACCGTGAGTTACAAGGGCGGAGAGCAGACGATCGTCGTCGATCCGAAGACGCCGATCGTCGGCTTCGAGCCGGGCGCGGCGAACGACCTCAAGCCCGGCGCGGCGATCATCGCGCGTGGGGCTCGGCAGGACGACGGATCGATCGACGCGACGGCCGTCCTGGTCGGCAAGGACGGGCTCGTCCCGCCGATGTAAGGGGGCGCCCCTCGCGCAGACACCCAGGGCGGCGTTTGGCAAGCGATCGCCCCCCTTCCGCACGTCACCTTCGCCGCCCGCGGCAAATTTTGGGTCACACTGGCGGGCTCGCTTGCTTTCTGCGCAACCGCATCGCGGCCCATGACGGCTACTGCGATCCCCTGTAGTATGCCGCCGTGTATTCTCTCGGCGTCACGAACGGGCTATGACCGCAAAGATCTTCATCAGCTACCGCCGGGATGACAGCAAGTATCAAGCCCGTATGATCCATGAGGCGTTCTGCAAGGTCATTCCGCGTGACCACGTGTTCATGGACGTGGACACGATCCCGCCAGGCGCCAATTTTCGGCAGATCATACAAAGCTGGGTCAATCAATGCGAGGTGCTGCTCGCGCTAATCGGTCGTGGATGGATCGACGCGAGCGATGCAAAATCAAGCCGACGACGACTGGACTATCCAGGCGATTTTGTGCGGGTCGAGATTGGCGAAGCGCTCGCGCGCGGCATTTCGGTGGTTCCAATAATGCTGGACGGCACACCGATGCCAGACGTCGGCCTGCTCCCGGACGACCTGAAGGAGCTGGTCGATCGACAAGCAGAATTCGTGGAGTACCGGACGTTCGACACAGATGTGGGGCGGCTCATCAGGAAATTGGGGTTAGGTGAACCTGACCCCCAGGGAGACGCGAAGGGGCAACTGCCAAAGAATGCCAAATGGGGCGGCGCGCAGGCGGAGCGATACCAGCACGGCGTCCTTCTGCGCCGAGAGACCCCGCGCGAGAGCCATGCTGACCTTGGACCGCGCGACCCGGTAAAAATACTGGCGGCCAGCGACCGTGACCGCGTCCCGGAACTCCTTCCAGAGCGCTACGCGCGGATGAGAACCAGCCCATTCGCGTTCCTGCGCGGCTCGGTCGCCCTGATGGCGCAGGATCTCAAGAACGAACCGAGCGCAGGAATTGCCGTGCAGGCTTGCGGCGACTGCCATTTGATGAATTTCGGGGCCTTCGCCACTCCGGATGGAATGACTTTTTTCGACGTTGATGGTTTCGACGAGACCTTGCCGGGCGTCGATTTCACCGTCGACCTGAAGAGGCTGGCGGCAAGCGTTGCTGTGGCCGCTTTGGTCGCGAAGTCTTCCGGGAAGCGCGCGCGCGCCGCAGTGGCCACGACCGTCGCCGCCTATCGCCTACGCATGGCCTCACTCGCTAAACTTTCGCCGCTGGAAGTTTGGCGGAGCAAGGTCGATCTGGCGCAAGAAATCAGTCAGATCAGCGATCGAAAGCTGAAAAAGAGACTCAATGAAATTGTCAAGAACGCGGCTCAGAAGGCTGGGTACGACGATACCTTTCCTAAGCTGGTTAGCGGGACACGGATCGCCGATCGGCCACCGACGATTTTTCACCCGCCCGACACAGGGCCTCGTTTTGCCGCCGATAAGCTCCTTGCTTCTTACAAAGAGAGTCTATCACCAGATTCACGGCGTGTATTCGAGCAGTACACCCTCAGGGACACGGCTCTTACGGCGACAGGTGTCGGAAGCGTTGGCGCCTTCAGCACACTCAACTTGTTCACCAGCAGAGACGGCGCGCCGCTGCTTCTTCGGATCAAAGAGGCGGGGACATCGGCGCTCGAATGTCTCGGTCCGAAATTCGAGGGAAATCCCGGACAGCGGATAGCGGACGGTCAACGCATCCTGCAGGCGACAGGCGATATCTTTCTGGGTTGGGGGGACGACGCGGCGT
>JBAUXQ010000062.1:0-1519 GCA_049584355.1 Roseiarcus sp.
GGTCTGGGTCGCGAGCACATGCTCGACCTCGGAGGTGCCGATGCCGTGGGCGAGCGCGCCGAAGGCGCCGTGGGTCGAGGTGTGGCTGTCGCCGCAGACGATCGTCGTCCCCGGCAGGGTGAAACCCTGCTCCGGCCCGATGATGTGGACGATGCCCTGATTCGGGTGGAACTCGTCATAATATTCGATGCCGAACTCGCGCGCGTTCCTGGCCAGCTCCTCGACCTGCTGGCGGCTCTCGGGATCGGCGATGCCGCCCCTGCGGTCGGTGGTCTGGATGTTGTGGTCGACGACGGCGAGCGTCTTGTGCGGCGCGCGCACCTTGCGGCCGGACATCCTGAGCCCCTCGAACGCCTGCGGACTGGTCACCTCGTGGACGAGATGGCGGTCGATGTAGATGAGGTTCAGGTCGCCCTTGGTGTCGAGGACGTGGTCGTCCCAGATCTTGTCGTACAACGTACGCGGCTTGGACATAACGCTCTCCCGCGCCCTGCGGGCGCGAATTCAAGGGGAATTGGGCGCTATCTATGCCGAGTGAGGCGGGGATGGAAGGGGAATCGCCCCGTGGCACAGCGCCGGTTCCTACCCCAGCCGGCCCGGGATACAACCAGCGCGCGCCGAATGCGTCAATGAGGAAGAGCGGCGGACTCAGGCTGCGCTTGTCGAAGACCTCAGAACGCCCGAAGGTTGCGCGTCGCCAGATCATCCGGCGCACCTCGAACGAAAAGGAGCAGCGCATGGCCATCAGCGCGCCAAAACTGGTCGGGCCGCGAGACGGCGAGCTTGTATTCCTGGGAGGCGTGGACGCCCGTTTTCTGATCGACGGGGCGGAAGCCGGAAGGCGCTTCGCACTCGTGGAGCACCCGATCCCACCGCGGGCTTTGGCCGCCCCGATGCACCGACACCGTCGCGAGGACGAATATAGCTTCGTCGTGGAGGGCAGCATCGGCGCAATGCTCGGAGAAACAGCCGTCTCCGGAAATCCGGGTGATCTGATCTTCAAGCCTCGCGAACAGTGGCACACGTTCTGGAACGCGGGCGATGCGCCCGCGCGAATTCTCGAGATCATATCGCCGGCTGGCTTCGAAAACTACTTCCGGGAGCTCGCCGTTGTACTTCGTAACGTCCGGCTGGGGGAGCCGCCCCAAATCGCCGAGCTGTGTAAACGCTATGAACTGGAGATCGATTTGGAGAGCGTCCCCGCACTCATCGAACGGTTCGGCGTGCGCTTCCCGGCGGCGCATTGAGCGCCGCCGCTGACCGATGCGCACCTCCAAACTCATCCACATCGTCTCCTGCCACGCCGAGGGCGAGGTGGGTGATGTGATCGTCGGCGGGGTCCCTGCCCCGCCGGGCGACACGTTGTGGGAGCAGTCGCGGTTCATCGCCAAAGACGGAGCGCTACGCGCCTTCGTGCTCAACGAACCGCGCGGCGGCGTCTTTCGCCACGTCAACCTGCTTGTCCCGGCCAAGGACCCGCGGGCGCAGATGGGGTTCATCATCATGGAGCCCGAGGATA
>JBAUXQ010000063.1:0-5387 GCA_049584355.1 Roseiarcus sp.
ATCCTGACCGCGGGAAACTTGCGCGCGCCCAAGGGCGAATGCCGGCTCCGACTGGATGACCTCGTGGAGCGGGGCGAGGGGCTGCAGGTCGTGGCTTTACCCCCCTTCTCGCCAAAGGGCGTCCAAAAGGACGCCCGTCTCTCGCCGGGCTATGGGGAGAGGGGAATTCTCCTCCGCCTCCGCGAGGTCTTCGGCCCGCGCCTGTGGATCGGCGTAAGTCTGACTTATGGCGAGCACATGCGCGGGGGGCTCGCGCGACGCGCGGCGCTCGCGCGCCAGGTCGGCGCGCCGCTGATCGCGACCAACGACGCGCTGATGCATGCGCCCGAGCGGCGCCCGCTCGCCGACGTCCTCGCCTGCATCCGCGAAGGCGCGACGCTCGAGGCCGCGGGGCGCCTGACCCAGGCCAACGCCTAGCGGCATCTCAAGGCCCCGGACGAAATGGCGCGGCTCTTCGCCGAGGCGCCGCAGGCGGTCGCGGAGACGATGCGCTTCCTCGACGGCCTCAAGTTCAGCCTCGATGAATTGTCGCATTGCTATCCCGAAGAGCTGCGCGAAGGTTATGCGACCGCCCAGGCCGCGCTCGAAGCCTTCGCCTGGGCAGGCGCGCGCAAGCGCTATCCCGACGGAATTCCCCAGCGCACGCGCGAGGCGCTGACCCATGAACTCACGCTGATCGCCTCGCTCGACTACGCGCCCTACTTTCTCACCGTGCATGACATCGTGCGCTTCGCGCGAGAGAAGGGCATCCTCTGCCAGGGCCGCGGCTCGGCGGCCAATTCCGCCGTTTGCTACTGCCTCTGGATCACCGAGGTCGATCCGGCGCGCTTCGATCTTCTGTTCGAGCGCTTCATCTCGCCCGAGCGCAACGAGCCCCCCGATATCGATGTCGACTTCGAGCACGAGCGGCGCGAGGAGGTGATCCAGTACATCTACCGGCGCTACGGGCGTGAGCGCGCCGGCCTCGCCGCCGCGGTGACGACCTATCGCACGCGCTCGGCGATCCGCGAGACGGCCAAGGTTTTCGGGCTCTCCGACGATGTCATCGCCGCCCTCAACGGCACCACCTGGGGCCAGGAATCGACCGCGATCGGCGAGGATCGCGTGCGTTCGATCGGCCTTGACCCGGCCGATTCGACGCTCGCGCTTGCGCTCGAGATGGCGAAGGCGCTCATCGGCTTTCCGCGCCATCTCACCCAGCACAGCGGCGGCTTCGTCATCACCCGCGACCGGCTCGACGAGGTCGCGCCGGTGATGAACGCGGCGATGGAGGAGCGCACGACGGTCGAATGGGACAAGGACGATCTCGACGCGCTGGGCCTGCTCAAGGTCGACGTGCTTGCGCTCGGCATGCTGACGGCGCTGAGCAAGGGCCTCGATCTCCTCGACAGACATTACGGCGAGCGCCTGACGCTGGCGACCATTCCGTCAGAGGAGCCTCAGATCTATGCGATGATCCAGCGCGCCGACACGATCGGCGTGTTCCAGATCGAAAGCCGGGCGCAGATGTCGATGCTGCCGCGGTT
Organism: Roseiarcus sp.; assembly: GCA_049584355.1. Classification (GTDB taxonomy): domain Bacteria; phylum Pseudomonadota; class Alphaproteobacteria; order Rhizobiales; family Beijerinckiaceae; genus Roseiarcus. The sequence goes on from JBAUXQ010000063.1 coordinate 1,527, forward strand.
GAGGCCGGCGAATTATTACGATCTGGTGATCGAAGTCGCGATCGTGAGGCCCGGCCCGATCCAGGGCGACATGGTGCACCCCTATCTGCGCCGCCGGCAGGGTATCGAGGAGGTCGCCTATCCATCGCCGGAACTGGAGGCGGTCTTGAGCAAAACGCTCGGCGTGCCGCTGTTCCAGGAGCAGGCGATGAAGATCGCCATCGTCGCGGCCGGATTCACGCCCTCGGAGGCCGATCGATTGCGCCGGGCGATGGCGACGTTCCGCCGGGTCGGCACGATCCAGACTTTTCAGAAAAAGATGGTCGAGGGCATGGCGGCCAAGGGCTATCCGCGCGACTTCGCCGAGCGCTGCTTCCGCCAGATCGAGGGGTTCGGCGAATATGGCTTTCCCGAGAGTCACGCGGCGAGTTTCGCGCTTCTGGTCTACGCCTCGTGCTGGATGAAATGCCGCTATCCGGACGTGTTCGCCGCGGCGATGCTGAACGCGCAGCCACTCGGCTTCTACGCCCCGGCGCAGCTCGTGCGCGATGCGCGCGAGCACGGGGTCGAAGTGCGCGAGGTCGATGTAAACCTGTCGGACTGGGACTGCACGCTGGAGCCGTCACCCCCTCTCCCGTTCACGGGAGAGGGTCGGGGTGAGGGAAAGCCCCCTCTCCCCGTGCACGGGGAGAGGGTTGGGGTGAGGGGCGGCGCAGACTTTTCCGGAAAGGACAGCGCAACCCCTCATCCGTCGCCTCCGGCGACACCTTCTCCCCGTGAACGGGGAGAAGGGGAGCGAGCGGGAGAAGGGATCCACCCCCGCCATGCCGAGATGGCGGCCCATATCCGCGCGACGCATGCGGTGCGCTTAGGTCTCAGGCAGATCGTCGGCGTCAAGGAGGAGGACATGCGCCGGCTCGTGGAGCGGCGGGGGCAGGCTTATGATTCCGTGCGCGACCTCTGGCTGCGCAGCGGCTTGAGCTCGGCGGCGCTCGAGCGGCTTGCCGACGCCGACGCCTTCCGCTCGCTCGGCCTCGACCGGCGGCAGGCCTTATGGGCGGTGCGCGGCCTCGACCGGGTCGGCGACCAAGACGATCTGCCGCTGTTCGCGAGCCGCCCGGCGCGCGAAACCGAGCCGGACGCGCGGTTGCCGCCGATGCCGCTCGGCGCGCATGTGGTGGAAGATTACCGGCGCCTGTCGCTGTCCTTGAAGGCGCATCCCACGTCTTTCATGCGCGCGCGCCTCGCCGCGCGCGGAATCCTGCGCTCCGACGCGCTGCGGTCGGTCAGGAACGGCGAGCGGGTCACCGTCGCCGGCCTGGTGCTGGTGCGTCAGCGGCCGGGCACCGCCAAGGGCGTCATCTTCATGACGCTCGAGGACGAGACGGGGATCGCCAATGTCATCGTCTGGCCGAAGGCGTTCGAACGCCTGCGCGCGATCGTGCTCGGCGCCCGCTTCGTCGCCGTGACCGGCAAGCTGCAGAGCGAATCGGGCGTCATCCATATCGTCGCCGAGCGTATGGACGATCTGACGCCGATGCTCGGCATGCTATCGGAAGCGGGCTCGACGATCGGCGCCCTCGCCCGCGCCGACGAGGTCCGCCGGCCGCAAATGACGATGGCGAAAAAGCGCCAGGGCAACCGCTTCGCCAAGCCCCCGACGTTCGAGGATCCGCGCGCCCCGCCGCTCCTGCCGCTCGAAACGGCCGACGCGACGCAGGCCATGCCCGCGGGGCGCAATTTCCGTTGACCGCCGTCCGGCGAGTTGACCGATCTACCACAAGAACGCTACGATATGGGCAGCCATACCGCTTGCGCCATACAGATGGGTCATGAAGACGACTATAGAAATTTCGGATCCTCTTCTTCGCGAAGCCCGTAAGGTTGCCGCGCGTGAGGGGGTCACGTTGCGTGCGCTGGTGGAGCGAGGGCTTCGGCGCGTCGTAATCGAGACCAAGCCTGGCGCGCCGTTCAAGCTCCGCCGCGCCAGCTTCAAGGGCAAGGGATTGCAAGCCGACGTGCGGGGCGCTTCCTGGGACAGGCTGCGCGATTTGGCCTATGAGGGTCGCGGGGGTTGATCGCCGTCGACACGAACATTCTGGTCTATGCTCACCGCGAGGACTCGCCGTTTCACGACCCGGCCTCGAAGCGAATGACCGAACTCGCGGAGGGGCCCTCAACCTGGGCAATTCCTTGGCCATGCCTTCATGAATTTCTCGCCATCGTCACCCATCCGCGCATCTATGCGCCTCCGACTCCCCTGCCGCGCGCCCTGGATCAGGTCGCCGCCTGGCTCGAGTCGTCGACCCTCGCACTCTTGGCCGAGTCGGCGGATCACTGGCTCGTGTTGCGATCGCTTCTCGCAAGCGGACGAATCGCGGGACCTCGAGTCCATGACGCGCGCATTGTCGCCCTGTGCCGGCAGCACGGCGTGCGCGAACTGTGGTCGGCGGATCGTGACTTCAATCGCTTCGCGGGCTTTGCGGTCGTGAACCCTTTGGTCGGCGTGGGTTAAGCTGACGGCGGCACGGCTTGGCCGTGGCGCGCGTACGACGACAGAAATTGCTTTGGCGTCCGCGAGCCGAGCCGTATAGCTCGTCTCCTGTTAACCCCGAGAGCCTCATGGGCGCATATGCGGCGCTGGCCTTCCTGTCATTTCTCTGGGGCTCGTCCTTTCTTCTCATCAAGATCGCCTCGCGCGCCTTCGACCCGTTCAGCTTCGCGCTCGCCCGGGTTGGCGTCGCGGCGGCCGCGATGCTGCTTGCGAGCGCGCTCTCCGGCAAGATCTGGCCGGGATCACGCCCAGGGCTGTGGGGCAATCTCCTCGCGCTCGCGCTGATCGGGCAGGTCGTTCCCTTCATCTTGCTTGGCAAGGCCGCAACGTTGACGACCAGCGCCGACATGGCGCTGATGATGGGCGCCCAGCCAATCTTCGTGTTCCTGTTCGGCCGTTTTCTCGGGTCGCGAGACCGCTGGACATGGCTCGGCGCCTTTGGCCTGGCGATCGGCTTCGCCGGCGTCGGCGTCGCCTTCTGGTCGCCGGGAGCGCAAGGGGGCACCCATTCCGTATTGGGGCGGGCGTTCGCGCTCGCGGCGGGCGTCTCCTATGGAACGGGCGCGATCATCTCCGGCGCCGCAACGAGGGAAATCGGCGCCGTCAGGGCGGTGACCGCCTCGATGACGATTTCGACGCTTGTCCTGGCGCTGACCGGCCTGGCGTTCACGAATCCGCCGCCGCTCGCAACGCTGTTCCAGATCCCCCTGTCGCCGACGCTGGCGATGGGCGCGCTCGGCGTCTTCAACACCGCGCTCGCCTATTACGTCTATTTCCGTGTCGTGAATGAGGAGGGACCGACCTTCGCGAGTCTCAACAACTACATCGTGCCGCTGATCGGGGTCGTGGGCGGGGCGGTCGCGCTCGCCGAACCGATTGCGCCCTCGGCTTGGGCGGGACTCACGCTGGTGTTGGGCGGCGTGGCCCTCACCGGCCGGTCGCTACGGCCGGCGAAAGCGCCTCAGGCTCGCCTGGCGGCCAATCCCACCGGCGCAAATTGAAGCGTCAGCGGCGGCCTTTCAGCGCGTCGGCGAGCCGCATCGTCGCCGATCCGGGCTCGAGCGGCTTCGGCTGGCTTTCATGCGGCGCCCAAGCCGCGAGCCACACCAGGTCGAAAGTCGCGCGCACGCGCCCGTCCGGATCGGTGAAGCGTTCGCCGTAGACGGCGGCGGCTCGGGCGAGGACCTCGCGGCGCAGGGGCTTGCGGGCGCGAGCTTCGAGCGCGTTCGTAGCCCCCATCGCGCGCAGGTCGGCGGCAAGCGCGAACATGTCGGAGTAGCGGACGATCGCGCGGTCGAGATCGACGACCGGCAGCGCCAGCCCAGCGC
>JBAUXQ010000064.1:0-1573 GCA_049584355.1 Roseiarcus sp.
TCATCAAGGGGGGCGTCATCGTCGCCGCGGTCGTCGCCGACCAGTATCGCCAGCGCAGGCGCCGTGCGGCCTGAACGAGCCGCCCGTACGTCGGCAAAGGGCGACGTCTTGCGCCGCTTCACGCAACTCCGTCGCCGCCGCCCTTTGGCCGAGCCAGCGCGAAGACTTTCTCGACCGCGGCGTAGTCCTGATAGCCGCAGCGGGCGAGCGAGTGGGCGCGGGCGGTGTCGAAGCGGCCGTCGACAAGGAACTCATCGTCGATGTGAAAGGCGACCACTTCGCCGAGGGTGAGGGCGGCGCCGCTCCACGCGCCGCTTGCCGACTTGATCTCGACCACGTCAACCACTTTGCATTCCAGTGCGGCTGGGCTCTCGGCGACCCGTGGCGCGGCCACCAGGCGGCATTCGGCCATGGTCAGTCCGGCGCGGGCGAATTCGTTGTCGCCGCGGGCGAACGGGGCCGAGGTTTCGTTCATCGGGCCGCGCAGATCGAAGGTCGCCAGGTTGGCGACGAACTCGCCGCTTTCCTTGGCGAAGGACGCAGAGTCCTTCCAGCCTTCGCTGGAGAAGCCGACGATCGGCGGGACGCTGCAGAAACCGTTGAAGAAGCTATAGGGGGCGAGATTGACGCGCCCGTCGAGGGCGCGGGTCGAGATCCAGCCGATCGGGCGCGGGGCGACGATCGCCTTGAAAGGGTCGCGCGGCAGTTTTGTCCGGTCGCGGTCCGCGGTCGCGTAGAACATCGGCGTCAATCCGTCACTCGGGAAAGGTTGTCATGATCTCCGCCAACGGCGGCCGCGGGCGATCCTCGATCGCCACCGTCGCCCTGCCGATGTGAATGAAGCCGGCGATGCGTTCATGGTCGGCAAGCCCGATCGCGGCGCGGAACCGACCATCGTAGGCCATCCACCCGGTGAGCCAGGTGGCGGAGAACCCAAGCGCGCGGGCGGCGACGATCATGTTCATGCATACCGCGCCCGCGGACAAGACCTGCTCCCACTCCGGGATCTTGGGGTGCGGCGCTGCGCGTGAGACGACGGCGACGACGAGCGGCGCGCCCACGAAGCGCCGCTCTTCCTTAACCCTGCTGGCTTCGTCCAGGTCGGGCCTGTCGGCGAGGCTTATCTTGAGCGCAAGCGCGCCTGCGCGTTCGCGCGCCTTTCCCTCGAGGACCACGAACCGCCAGGGCGCGAGCTTGCCGTGATCGGGCACCCGCGAGGCGACGGAGAGGATCGTCGTCAACTCGTCAGCGGTCGGACCCGGTCCGGTCATCGTCGGCGGCGGGACGGATCTGCGGCGTTTCAGGAGCGAAATCGTATCGTTCATGCTTGTCTCTTTAGGAGGAAAGGTTGGCTCTTGGCCGAATTCCGGACCGCTGTAAACTGCCCTCGATCCGCCTCAATGTGGCGTCACGAGCCGCCCGGGACCCTCGAGCGCCATCGGACGACGGCGCCAGTTTTCGGCAATGCGAGGCGAATTGAGACCGACGTGGCGAATTCTGGCGGCTTCGGTCGCGCTCCTGGCGCTGATCGCGTCCGCAGGCGCCCAGACGCCGGCGAGCGATTCCGCCCAGA
>JBAUXQ010000065.1:0-3144 GCA_049584355.1 Roseiarcus sp.
CCGCACTCGCCCATCGTCTGGACGACCTCGCCGGCGCGCCGCGCCGCGATGAGCTTCAAGAGTTCGGCCCGCACGCGCTCCCGCGACAGGCGGGCGAGGCCTTCGCGGGCGCGGATCGCAGCGGCTAGACCCTCCTCGTCGAGGCCGCTGGCGGCGAAGCGGGCCGAGAATCGGAAGAAGCGCAGAATGCGCAGATAATCCTCGCGGATGCGCTGACTGGCGTCGCCGATGAAGCGGACGCGTCCGGCGGCGAGATCGTCCAGTCCGCCGACAGGATCGTGGACCCTACCGTCGGGCCCAAGCGACAGCGCGTTGATGGTGAAGTCGCGCCGCTCGGCATCGGCGACGAAGTCTCGTCCGAACGCCACCTTGGCACGGCGTCCATCGGTCTCGACGTCCCGGCGCAGCGTCGTCGTCTCGATCGGGCGTCCGTCGACGATGATCGTTACCGTGCCGTGGGCGACGCCGGTGAGCGCGACCTTGAATCCCGCCGCCCGTGCGCGGCGGATCACTTCGTCAGTCGATGCGGTGGTCGCGAGGTCGAAATCGAACGCCGGCTCGCCGAGCGCGAGGTCGCGCACCGCGCCGCCGACGAGGCGCGTCTCCTCGCCCTCGCCGTTGAGGGCTTCAAGCGTCCGCGCCAACGGGCCTTGCGTCAGGGGCGTCAGATCCTTGAGCCTTCCGCCCGCCAAACCGCTGAGGACCGTCATTCGATCCGTCCCGGGACCAGGATTCCGTTTTCGACATGCGCGGGAACGTAGACGCCCCGGCCCCGGGGCGCGAAGACGTTGACCGCGACGAGCCCGAGAACAGCCGCCGCCAGACCGAGGAGCGTCATGATCGACACGCGCCCGCGCGTCCAGTGTTCGACTTCAAGCGGGTAGCGGGCGCGCACGAGGAGATAGAGCGCGTAGACGGCGAACGGGCTCAGGAACAGCGCCAGCGGCTCGAAAAGGATTCGTCCCATCAGGTGAACAGCTTCTCGTACAGGTTGCGCAGGATGCCGGCGGTCGCCCCCCAGATATATCGCCCGTTGTGCGGCATGGCGTAGAATCGTCGCACGCGTCCCTGCCATTCGCGCTCGTCGAGGCGATGATTGGCCGGGTCCATCAGGAACGCGAAAGGAGTTTCGAAAACCTCGTCGACTTCGAGTTTGTTGACTTTGAGCGCAAACGCCGGTTCGACGAGCGCGACGAGGGGCGCGACGCGATAGCCGGTGCCGGTGAAATAAGGGTCGAGCCAGCCGATGGGCTCGACCAAGCGTTCCTCGAGCCCGATTTCCTCGCGCGCCTCGCGCAGCGCGGCGTCGCGCGGCGTCTCGCCGGGGTCGATCTTGCCGCCGGGAAAGGCGACCTGGCCCGAATGGGCGCGCAAGTCCGACGAGCGCAACGTCAAGAGAACGGTCAGTCCTTGAGGCCGTTTGACGATCGGCAAAAGGACCGCGGCGGGGCGCGCGAGGGCCGTGAGGCCGGCCAGGTCTAGCGGTCGTCCGCCAGGAGCGTCGTCGCTCGCGCCCTTCGGCGCGGCCAGTTCAAGCTCCGCATTGGTGAGCGACGGCCTGAGCTTCGCCCGCGCCAACTCGCGCAACGAGGCCGGATTCAGATCGGAGACAATGTTGGCGCTCAAAGCCCCTCGATTTCGCTCGCCCGGCACATGGGGAAGAACAGTCCGCCCGAGCGCACGCCGAACCAGTCCTCGTTCTCGACCCGCTCCGTCCGACCGAGGGCGACAAGGTCATAAAACAGCGCCCGCTTGACGAGCGCCCAAAGGTCGCCCCTGACCCGCACATAGGGCTTCAGGCCCTCCGAGGCGCCGCGCTCGAAGCGAAGCGGGTGCTCGCCGTCGACAGTCACGAGGTCCTCGACATTGGTGCGGAACGTCAGTTGCGGCTCGTTCGCCTCGACGCCGACGCGCATCTCGACCGCCAGAAACGGCGCATCGTCGACCCTGATCCCGACCTTTTCGACCGGCGTCACCAGGACGTAGCGGTCGCCCTCCTTGCGCATGATCGAGGCGAACAGCTGCGCCAGCGGCGCCCGGCCAATCGGTGAGCCACAATAAAACCATGTTCCGTCGGCAGCGATGCGCATGTCGATATCGCCGCAGTCGGGCGGATTCCAAGAAGGCGCCGGCGCCAGGCCGCGTAGTCGCCCCATCGCCGCCTCGCCGAGTCCTCGCAGAGCCCCTTCCGGCGCGCGCGCCGGCTCTGCGTTATTCTCGCGCTTATTTGTGGGCGAATCTGACATCTGCGTGCTTAGGGCTTGCGCCGCGCTGGCGTGCGTTCAATCTAGTGCGCTTGAAGATAAAACAAAACCGTAAGCCATGCGCACGGGGCAAAGGACGAGCCGATGAACGTGACCAATATCGCCGATCCAGGCCAGTTGACCCGTGACGCCGACGTGACGCTGGAGCGCATCTCCGCCGCGCGGGCGGAGATCGGCGGCGTCATATTCGGCCAGGAGCGCGTCGTCGACCTCGCGCTCACGACGCTGCTTGCGGGCGGACACGGATTGTTGATCGGCGTGCCGGGGCTGGCCAAGACCAAACTGGTCGAGACGCTTGGGATCGTCGTTGGCCTCGACGCGCTCAGGGTGCAGTTCACCCCTGATCTGATGCCGACGGACATTCTCGGCTCCGAGGTGATGGAGGAGGGTCAGGACGGCAAGCGCGGCTTCCGCTTCATCAGGGGGCCGATCTTCGCGCAGCTATTAATGGCCGACGAGATCAACCGGGCCAGTCCCCGCACCCAGTCGGCGCTGCTGCAGGCGATGCAGGAGCATCATGTCACGGTCGCTGGGGCGCGCCATGACTTGCCGCGCCCGTTTCATGTGCTGGCGACGCAGAACCCGCTGGAGCAGGAAGGCGCTTATCCGCTGCCCGAGGCGCAACTCGATCGCTTCCTGTTGCAGATCGACGTCGGCTATCCCGATCGGGCGGCCGAACGCCGGATCCTGATCGAGACGACAGGCGAACGCGACGCGCGGCCGAAGCCCGTCATGACGGCGGAGGACCTGATGGCGGCGCAACGGGTCGTGCGGCGCGCGCCGATCGGCGATCGGGTGGTCGAGGCGATCCTCGACCTGGTGCGCGCCGGGCGCCCGGGCGAGGGCGATCCCGAGTTGACCAAGGGGATCGGTTGGGGCC
>JBAUXQ010000066.1:0-2316 GCA_049584355.1 Roseiarcus sp.
GCGTGCCCTTGAACCCGGAAGGCTGGCTGGCGACGGCGGCGCGGCGGCGCCTGATCGACGCCGCCCGCCGGCGCCGCAGCGCGGAAGCGGCTTCGGACGCTCTGACCCTGATCGACGCCGATCTCAAGGAGGCGGCGGAAGCCGCCGCTTCGATCCCCGACCGGCGCCTGGGGCTGATGTTCGCCTGCGCTCATCCGGCGATTGAGGAATCCATCCGCGCGCCCCTGATGCTGCAGACGATTCTCGGCCTCGACGCGGCGGCGATCGCTTCGGCCTTCCTGGTCTCGCCCGCGGCGATGGGCCAGCGGCTCACGCGCGCCAAGGCGAAAATCCGCCTCGCCGGCGTGCCGTTCAGGATCCCCGAGCGCGAGGATCTGCCGCAGCGACTCGGCGTGGCCTTGGAGGCGATTTACGCCGCCTTTTCGCACGGCTGGGCGGAAGCGTTCTCCGACGATCCGCGCGGGCGCAACCTCGCCGAAGAGGCGATCTGGCTCGGTCGCGTCGTCGTCTCCCTCGCCCCGAACGAGCCCGAGGCGATGGGCCTCATGGCGCTGATGCTCTACGCCCATGCCCGGCGCGAGGCGCGTCGCGACGCCAAGGGGCGCTACGTGCCGCTGAGCGAGCAGGACACCGGGTCGTGGGACCAGGCGGCGATCGGGGAGGCGGAGGGGCTGCTGCGGTCCGCGGGCGCCTTGGGCGCCCCGGGACGGTTCCAGCTCGAGGCGGCCGTCCAATCGGTCCACGCCGCCCGCCGGCTGACCGGAACGACCGACTGGGCGGCGATCGCCGTCCTCTATGACGCGCTCTTCGCCCTGACTGCTTCTCCGGTCGTCGCCGTCAATCGCGCGGCGGCGGTCTCCCATCCGCGCGGAGCCGCGGCGGGGCTCAAATTGCTGGACGAGGTGGGAGCGCAAGGCGGGCTCGACGGATTCGAGCCCTATTGGGTCGCGCGAGCCGACCTTTGCGCCAGGATGGGCGAGGTCGAGGAAGCGCGCCGCGCCTATAGCCTCGCCATCGGCCTCCAGACCGACCCGGCGGCGCGCGCGTTTCTCATCGAGCGGCTGGCGGCGCTGGTGTGAGGCGAAACGGACATTGTTGCGCCTATCCGGCCGCAGGGTTTTCTCGATCACGTCGCGGCCAACCATGTCCGGCCAGAGCGAGCCCCGCGAACCCCAGCAACATCATCGCCCAGGTCGAGGCCTCGGGAATAACGCCGCTGATCGAGACGCCGGTATTCTCGGCGAGCACCCGGCTGTAGGTATCGCCGGTCAGCGGATCGGTGCTCCCCTCGACGAAGACAAACCCGCCGTTTCCGGGCGCGGCGAAGGTCGCGACGCCAAGGCTGTCGGGATTCGTCATGAACAGAAGGTAGCTGCCCGAAGCCAGCGCGACGTTGCCGACGTCGACGGTGACCACGTCGGTGCTATTGGGCGTAGGCACATCGGAGACGAAACTGGAGAACGTGTTTTCATAGACCACGCTCCCGACCGTGCCGCCGAGATCCTGATAGATGCCGATGGTCACCGAAGTCGGCCAAACGTAGCTGGAGTAGACCACAAATGTGACCGTGTTCGCTGTGGCCGCCGTCGCCAGGGAGAACTGCTGTCCGACGCTTTGGCCGTTGCCGCCGCACTGCGAGCAGGGATTGTCCACCTGAGCTATCGTCAAATCCGGGATCGACTGGTAAATGATTTCGGCGCTTGCAGGCGCCGCCATCAGAAGACCAACCGCCGTGGTCAGGATCGAAACCAGAATTCCGACGCGCATCCGAACGATCATGACCCACCCCCATGTGGCGCGCCGCATTGACGCGATGCGTCAGAATGGAAATCGGGCTGCCGTGGCGTCAACTCGGCATATTGGTTGTGCGGCGAGCGCGTGGCCGGACTGACGATCTCACTCGATAAAGCGCCAAAGACCCGGATAGGAACGGACGAACCCGTTCGGGGCGATTTCCAGCAGCGCCTGATAGGGAACTGTCGGCGCCTCGTACCAGTAGGCCGCGTCCCCGCGGCGCTCGTAGATCTGCGGCAATTCGGTCAGCGCCGCGCTGTCCAGATCGAACCACGCGACCGGAAGCTCGGCCTTCCCGCCGAGGGAAAGCGCCATTCGCATGAGCTGCAGAATGTTGGTCGCCGGGGTGAAGCCGTAGTCGAGATCGACCAGCCGCTCCAGTCCATCGACCCTGGCGCCGTTCAGGCGCCATCCGCTCTCGTCGCGCAGGATCTCGTGCCGGACGGACGCGTCGCCCAGGAAGCCGCTCAAAGCTCCCCGCGTCGTCTCAAGGCGCGCGTCGAGTTGCACCTCATAGGCGAC
>JBAUXQ010000067.1:0-1965 GCA_049584355.1 Roseiarcus sp.
GAGCCGCGGCGGTCTCGACAGGCGCCGGCGCGACGCTCGCGGCGTTGCGTTTGGCGGCGTCGGCGACCGCGATCTTGACCGCGGCCAGCGCGGGTCTGCGATCGTCCAGGACGATCTCCTGCGGGGCGGTCGCGAGCGCGTCCGGGTCGCTCTCGTCCTTGTAGCCGGCGAAGACCGCATTCTGCCCGCCGTCGGCGTAGACGAGGCGAACCGGCTTGACGCCCGATGCGACCAGCTCGGCGACCTGGGCGTCGTCCTTCTGCTCCTTGTCCGCGACCAGCGCCTCGACGTCTTGGTCGCGTGTGAGCGTCGGACACGGCTCACTCGCCGAAACCTCGCCCTTCGCGGTCGCGCCGAACACATAGCGCTTGCCGCAGACCGTCACCGACGGTTCGGCCTTGGTGACCTCGAAATGGTCGGAGCCGTTCTTAAGGTCTTTCCAGAAGCCGATGTTGGGATCGAGCCGGAACTTGGCCAGATTCTCCGCCGTCATGTGAAACGGATAGGACTGGAGCTGGATTTCGCGCTGGCCGCCGGCGAACGATTCACGGGCGATCGCGTAGATATCGGCGACCTGCTCGTCGGTCATCGAGAAACAGCCGGCGGACGAACAGACGCCGTGCACCATGACATTGCCGCCGGTGCGCCCGTAGGCCCGATCGTAGGCGTTCGGATATCCGACGTTGAACGACAAATAATAATGGGACGTTGGGTTCATCTGGCCGGGCGCGATGGTATAGAAGCCCTCCGGCACCTGCATGTCGCCTTCCCGCTTCTTCGGCCCGAGCTGCCCCGACCAGCGGCACATCGGATAGGTCTTGAGCAGCGCGTACTCGCCGTTCGACTTCATCTTCCAGATTTCGAGCTCCGCTTCCTTTTTGTAGGTGCGGATGATGGTCGGCGACGACGGCGTGGTGTCGAGCTTGTCCATCTCGGCAAGCGTGGCGGAGGATATCGGCTGCTGCGACCGTCCCGAGCCCTGATCCAGATAGGAATCGTCGCAGCCGGCGATCAAGGCGCAAGCCGCGACGGTCAGGCCAACGGCGACCCCGCGCCGGATGATTGAATTCATCGATCTCCCCGAATTCGAACCAATTCTAGCCGCGCGGGCGCCAAAAGTCCATGCGGCGAATTGAAACGCCCACACCCTTACCGACCCGTTAAGCTTTTTACCGCGCCGCCGATATTGCGGCTGAGAATCAAGGCGCATGGGTTGCGGCGGCCTTGCCCGCGCCCGATCGGTCCCGCCGGTCACCAGCGGCCGGACAGGGGGGCCGAATCGAAGATCTCGGCCAGCCGGGCCCGAGTGGCTCTGGTTGCGCCATCCGGCAACGCCGAGCGCGGGAAAAAGCGCGCCTCCTTGATTTCCCAGTCTGGCGCCCGCTCTCCGAGAACCCGGAACGTCCGGACGAGGTAAACCGCCACATGGTCGCGCCGCGACGATTGGGTGTTGAGGAACAGGCCGTGCAGCATGGGCGGCCCGTCGATGGCGACCATCGCCTCTTCCTCAAGCTCGCGCGCCATCGCCTCGGCGCAGGTCTCGCCGGGCTCGACGCCGCCGCCCGGGAAATGCCAGCCGGAGACGTAGCCGTGCCTGACCAGCAAAACCCGTTCGTCGGCGTCCGCCACGATCGCCCTGACCCCGAGCGTCATTGGCCGCGCAAGGAGAAAGCTCCAGTGCAGCAGGCGCAACTTCAGCCTGTCTCGAATGGGGGCGGCCATGGCTCGCGGGTGCTCCGGCCTCGGGCCGACGCCCGGGTTGCGTTTCCGTTCAAGCAATCTTATTGCCGCCCCGTCAATGACGGCGCGAGGCCAGTTTCATCCCGGCTGGCGCCCGCCGGGGTCGGTTGGGGAATGAGCTTTACGGTCGCGCACATCACCGACCCGCACCTGAGCCCCGCTCCCATGCCCGGCTTCGCCGATTTGCGGCTGAAGCGCGTCATGGGGTTCATCAACTGGAAGCGG
>JBAUXQ010000068.1:0-5178 GCA_049584355.1 Roseiarcus sp.
GAACGCCGCCACCGGGCCGATCTTGTCGCGCACCAGCTTGACCACCTCCTTCTCGATCTCCTCGGGCGGCCGGTTGACGCCCGCCTTCAAGACCAGGAAGCCGCAGGGTTGCTCGCCCTTGATCTCGTCCTTGATTCCGAGCACGGCGCATTCGGCGACGTCGGGGTGCGAAGCGACGACCTCCTCCATGCCGCCGGTCGACAGGCGATGGCCGGCGACATTGATGATGTCGTCGGTCCGGCCGAGGATGGTGAGATACCCGTCCTCGTCGATGAAGCCGGCGTCGGCGGTCTTGTAATATCCGGGGAACTCCGTGAGGTAGCTCTCCCGCATCCGCTCGTCCTGGCGGTAGAGCGTCGGCAGGCAGCCGGGCGGCAGCGGCAGCTTGATGACGATCGAGCCCATCGTCCCCGCCGGCAGCGGCCTCGCCGCCTCGTCAACGACGCGGACTTCGTAGCCCGGCATCGGCACGGTCGGCGAGCCGAGCTTGATTGGAAGAATCCCCAGGCCGACCGGATTGGCGGCGATCGCCCAGCCGGTCTCGGTCTGCCACCAGTGGTCGACCACCGGGGCGCCGAGAACCTTCTCGGCCCAGGCGACGGTGTCCGGGTCGGCGCGCTCGCCGGCGAGGAACAGCGTGCGCATCGAGGTGATGTTGTATTTCTCGAGGAGCTTCGCCTGCGGGTCTTCCTTGCGCACGGCGCGCAGTGCGGTCGGCGCCGTGAAGAAGGCGGCGACTTTGTAATCCTGAATGACGCGCCAGAACGCTCCGGCGTCCGGCGTGCCGATCGGCTTGCCCTCGTAAAGGACGCTGGCGCAACCGTGCAGCAGCGGCCCATAGACGATGTAGGAATGGCCGACCACCCAGCCGATGTCGGAACCGGACCAATAGGTCTCGCCGGGCTTGACGTCATAGATCGCCGACATTGACCATTTGAGCGCGACGAGATAGCCGCCGATGTCGCGCACGACCCCCTTCGGCGCGCCGGTGGTGCCGGAAGTGTAGAGGATATAGAGCGGATCGGTCGCCGCGAGATCGGCGCACAGCGCCCGTTTTCCCGCCGCCTTCGCGGCCGAGACAAGCTCAAGTCGCGGTCGCGGGCCCCGTTCATGACGGCCTCGATTTGCGGCCGCTGATAGACGACGCAGGTCGCCGGCTTATGCCGCGCGAGGCCGATGGCGAGATCGAGCAGCGGCTTATATTCGACGATCCGGCCGGGCTCGACGCCGCAGCTCGCGGTCAGCACGACCTTCGGCTCGGCGTCGTCGATGCGGGTCGCCAGCTCCTTGGCGGCGAAGCCGCCGAACACCACCGAATGCACCGCCCCGATGCGCGCGCAGGCGAGCATGGCGACGATCGCCTCGGGAATCATCGGCATGTAGATCAGCACCCGGTCGCCCGCCGCGACGCCGAGGTCCTCAAGCACGGCGCCAAGCGTCGCCGTCTCGTCGAGCAACTCGCGATAAGTGATGGCGCGCTTGGTCGCGGCGACCGGGCTGTCGTAATAGAGCGCGGCCTGGTCGCCGCGGCCGGCCTCTACATGCCGGTCGAGCGCGTTGAAGCAGGCGTTGCAGCGCGCGTCGGGGAACCAGCGGCCGTAGACGCCGCCCTCGGGGTCGAAAATGCGCTCCGGCGGCCGTATCCACGCGATCTCGCGCGCCGCCTCCGCCCAGAAGGCTTGCGGATCGGCGCGCCAGCGATCATAGGTCTGCCGATAGCCGCTGGTCATGGTTTCGCTCCCTTCGCCGCCGAAGTCCGGGGCCGCGGCTCGATCGCACCAGAATTGTCGCGCCTGGCGCGTCGAAAGGCAACGCAGGCGGAGCGCGACTTTGGCCGCCCGGGACGGCGTTCGAAGATGGGGATGAATGTCGGCGCAAACGCAATTCTATCTCGTCGCGGTCCCGGCGGTGATCATCCTTGGCCTGTCGAAGGGCGGGTTTTCGGGCTTAAGTTCGTTAGCGATGCCGCTGTTGTCGCTCGTCGATTCGCCGGTCAGGGCGGCGGCGATCGTGCTGCCGATCCTGATCGTCCAGGACTGGGTCAGCGTGTGGGCCTTCCGCCGCGATTTTTCGTCGCGCAACCTCATCATCCTGATCCCCGCCTCGATGATCGGCGTCGCGCTCGGCTGGCTGCTCGCGGCCCGGGTCAGCGACGACGCGGTGCGCCTCGCGGTCGGGGTGATTTCAATCGCTTTCGTTATCTACATGCTGATCCGCGACCGGCTCGGCCGCGCTCAGGTGGCGAAGCCGGGCGTCCCGACCGGGGTCCTGTGGGGTTCGCTCGCCGGCTTTACGAGTTTCATCAGCCATTCCGGCGCGCCGCCGTTCCAGGTCTACGTGATGCCGCAATACCTCAAGCCGCGGGTGTTCGCGGGCACCGCGACCATGTTCTTCGCCGCCGTCAACCTGCTCAAGATTCCGCCCTATTTTCTGCTCGGCCAGTTCAGCCGCGAGAACCTCACGATCTCCGCCGGCCTGATCCCAGTCGCGGTCCTCTCGACCTTCGCCGGCGTGTGGCTGGTGCGCCGGGCGCCCGCCGAGCGTTTCTACGCCATCATCCTCGCGCTCACCTTCCTGATCGGGGTCAAATTGACCTATGACGCCGTTCGGGCGCTCGCTTGAGAGCGCCCCTGATCAGCCAAAGCGCATGTCCGCCGCGAAATCCAATTCGGACCGGCCGCTCATGAACGCCGTCAAGCCGGCCGCCCCCGCCCACGGGCGGATCGTCGAGCAAGTTCCCGCCTTCGCCGCGATCGGCCTCATCGGCTATGTCGTCGACGCCACGATCACCTTTGTCGGCGCCAAATATCTCGGCCTGTCGCCGGAGCTCGCCCGGCCGCCGGGCTTTATCGTCGCAACGATCGTCAATTTCGCCCTCAACCGGTCGATCACCTTTCGCCATGCGCGGTCGCCCATCGCCGGGTCCTTCGTTCGCTATTCGCTGGTCGCTTCGGTCGGTCTGGCCATCAATTACGCCGTCTATTCGGCCTGCGTCGCTCTCGCGCCGATCGCCGGGATCGCCGTCATGCCGGCCATCCTGCCCCTGTTCGTCGCCGCCGGCAGCGGGGTCGCGATGACGGTGACCTTCGTCGGCTTTCGGTTCTTCGCCTTTCGCCCTTGAGGATGGTCATTTTCGCTCGCCCAATCGGCTCGCAGGCGCGCTATGGTTGCGCCGAAGCGCCGTGGAGTTCCGCCCGATGTCCGTTTCGCCCTACGACCGCGATCTCGACCGCAATCCGGCCAATTTTCAGCCGCTGACGCCGCTCACCCTGCTCGAGCGGGCGGCCGCGGTGTTTCCGGATCGGCCAGCGATCGCCCATGGGCCCCTTCGCCGCAACTACCGCGAGTTCCATGCGCGAACGAAGAAGCTGGCCTCCGCGCTCGCCAGGCGCGGCTTCGCCCGCGGCGACACGGTCGCGGTCATGCTCGCCAACACGCCGGCGATGCTCGAGTGTCATTACGGCGTGCCGATGTGCGGCGCGGTGCTCAACGCGCTCAACACCCGCCTCGACCCGGCCTCGATCGCCTTCATGCTCGACCACGGCGAGGCCAAGGCGATCATCGTCGACCGTGAATTTGCGCCCGTCGTCGCGGCGGCGCTCAAGCGCGCCAAGACCCGCCCGCTCGTCATCGACTACGACGACCCGGAGTACGACGGCGCGGGCGAGCGGCTGGGCGGCCTTGACTACGAGGCGCTGGTCGCCGAGGGCGACGAAGCTTATGAGCGCAAGGCCCCGGGCGACGAATGGGACGCGATCGCGCTCAACTACACCTCGGGCACGACCGGCGATCCCAAGGGCGTCGTCTACCATCATCGCGGCGCCAATCTGCTCGCGGTCGGCAACATCGTCACCGGCGACGTCGGGCGCCATCCGGTCTACTTATGGACGCTGCCGATGTTCCATTGCAACGGCTGGTGCTTCCCCTGGTCGATCAGCGTGAAAGCAGGCTTGCATGTGTGCTTGCGGCAGGTGCGCGCCAAGCCGATCTTCGACCTCATCGCCGAGCACAAGGTCACTCATATGTGCGGCGCGCCGATCGTCATGTCGATCCTGCTCAACGCCGGCGACGACGAGAAGCGGCCGCTGCCTCACGTCGTCCGCTTCTTCACCGCCGCCGCCCCGCCGCCGGCGGCGGTGCTCAAGGCGATGGGCGAGGCCGGCTTCGAGGTGACCCATCTCTACGGCCTGACCGAGGTCTACGGCCCGGCGGTCGTCAACGACTGGAAGAACGAGTGGAACGCGCTCGACGCCGACGCCCAAGCGCATCTGAAGGCGCGCCAGGGCGTGCGCTACCACGCGCTCGAGGCGCTCGACGTGATCGACCCTGAGACGATGCGGCCCGTGCCCGCCGACGGCGAGACGATGGGCGAGGTGATGTTCCGCGGCAATGTGGTGATGAAGGGCTACCTCAAGAACAAGGCCGCAACCGACAAGGCCTTCGCCGGCGGCTGGTTCCATTCCGGCGATCTCGGCGTCAAGCACAAGGACGGCTATGTGCAGCTGCGCGACCGGTCGAAGGACATCATCATTTCCGGCGGCGAGAATATTTCGTCGATCGAGGTCGAGGACGCTTTGTTCGATCATCCCGGCGTGCAGCTCGCGGCGGTGGTGGCGCGGGCGGACGACAAATGGGGCGAGACTCCCTGCGCCTTCGTCGAGATGAAGCCCGGCCATAGCGCGACGGCCGAGGAGCTCATCGAATGGTGCCGGGCGCGCCTGGCGCGCTACAAGTGCCCGCGCCACGTCGTCTTCGCCGAAATCCCGAAGACGTCGACCGGCAAGGTGCAGAAATTCGCCCTGCGCGAGCGAGCGAAGCTCATCGACGCAAGCCCAGCTTAGCGATGCCCGCCGACGCCTGGCCGCAATATTGCCACGCCGCGCTCGTCCGCTCGGTCAGCGCCGCGGCGGCGCGCTTTCCCGGTCCCGGCGAGGAAGCGCCGGAGCGAGTGCACGATGTGCGCAAGACGCTCAAGGAAGCGCGTGCGATCGCGCGGCTCTTTCTTCATTGCGTCGGCGAACCGGCACGGGTGACGATCGCGGCGCTGGCGTCGACGCGCCGCCAGATCGGGCGCGCGCGCGATCTCGACGTGATCGACCCTGAGACGATGCGGCCCGTGCCCGCCGACGGCGAGACGATGGGCGAGGTGTTGTTCCGCGGCATTGTGGTGATGAAGGG
>JBAUXQ010000069.1:0-3158 GCA_049584355.1 Roseiarcus sp.
CGAAAGGGTTGGCGATGAACCGCTCCGCCGTCAGCTCCGGCCGATTGAGATAGCCCCTGCCAACCTGCACGCCGCCAATATGAATCTCGCCGGAAGCGCCAATGGGGACCGGTTCGCGATCCCCGTCCAGAATATAGATTCGGGTGTTCGAGATCGGACGGCCGATCGGAACGGTCGCCGTCAAGGCGCCTGCCGGGGAGGTCCAGGCGGTCACCTCGATCGCAGTCTCTGTCGGTCCATAAAGGTTGTGCAGCTCGACCCCGGGAAATCGCTGATGAAAGAGCCGCACGAGGCCGGCCGGCAACGCTTCGCCGCTCGTGAACACCCGCCTCAGGCTGGGGCAGGTCGAGGCTTCGGCGACTTCGAGGAAGGCCCGCATCATCGACGGCACGAAGTGCAGGGTCGTGACGCCCTCGCTGCGGATGACGTCGCAGAGATAGGCCGGGTTCCGGTGCCCGCCGGGGCGAGCCATCACCAGCCGGGCGCCGGACAACAGCGGCCAGAAGAATTCCCACGCCGAAACATCAAAGCTGAACGGCGTCTTTTGCAGAACCCGATCGTCGGGCGTGAGTCCATAAGCCCTTTGCCCCCAGGCGAGGCGATTGACGAGGCCGCGATGTTCGTTCATCGCGCCCTTGGGTTGGCCGGTCGAGCCGGAGGTGTAGATGACATGGGACAAATGACGTGAGGTGAGGCCGACCTCGGCCGGATCGGGATTGGCGGCGGCTTCCTGCATCCATGCCGCGTCCTCCTCTACGACCAGGACCGGAAGCCGATCATCCAGCGCCGCCATGCCTCTCTCGAGCGACGCCCGCGCGGGGCCGTGGGTCAGGACCGCGATCGGCGCGCTGTCCTTGAGCATGGCGGCCAGCCGCTCGGCCGGGTAGCCCGGGTCCAGAGGCACATAGGCGCCGCCGGCCTTAAAGATACCCAGAAGTCCAACCACCATCTCGAGGCTGCGCTCGGCGCAGATCGCCACGCGGGCGTCCGGCCGCGCGCCGAGCCCCCTGAGATGATGGGCGAGGCGATTGGCTCTGGCGTTGAGTTCCGCATAGGTCAGCCGCTCGCCCTCGCATACGACCGCGATCGCGTCCGGGGTCCGCGCTACCTGCGCCTCGATGAGCTCGTGCACGCATTTGTCTTGCGGGATGTCCGCCTCGGTCGCGTTCCACTCGACCAGCACCCGGTGGCGCTCGGCCTGGTCGATGAGCGGCAGGCGCTCGGCTTCCTGCGTCTCGTGCGCCGTCAAGCCCGCCGCCTCGATCGGCGGCGAGGCGGCGCGAGCGCCTCCAAGCGCTTCCCGCGATTGACTGTCGGTGTACCCCAATGCAGGCCCCAGAACTGCTGCCGCATCCGAGACCATCTTCCCCTTGGGCGCCGCGGCGCCAATACTGGCCCCGCCGCGCCCTTGGATCTGTCAAGCCTCTGTCCAGGACGGCGAAGCAGAGTTTAGTCCTAGGATGTTAAAAGCGCCAGAGCAATCAGCCTCGGGCGCGCCATCGCATAGATCCGCAGACTGTGCCCGGAGTTGGTTAACGCGACAGATGACGTCAGATGGATTTCTACGTCGTGATGCTCCAGAAACATGCCGTCAATTGGATATGTCGCCTTGTAGACGGCTTCCTTCATGCAGAAGAGCAGTCGGGCGGAGATGAGGTCGCCTTTGAGCTGCTCGCGTTCCTTCGCGGTGGCGATCATGTCGAGCAAATCCCCGGGCAGCGGCAGCGGCGGTTCGACGTCGATGCCGACGCCGCGGATCGAGGGCGCGCGCGTGACGGCGGCCACGGCGAATTCGTCATCATGGGCGAGCGAACCGACAAAGCCCGACGGCCACTGAGGCGCGCGAGACGCGGTAGAGCGGGGCAGCTCAACCGCAGGTGGACCGCCAAGCTCCGCCAGGAGCGCCTTGGCGACGATCCTTGCCGCTCCGCTCGCGCGACGCACCGAAGCGATGGCGCGGTCCATCGGACGAAGCTCTGCCGGCGTCAGGGCGAACTCGTCACCCACCGTTATCTTGCGGCACGCCGCGCGGAGTTGCGGATGCGCAGCGCTCGCCAGGATATCCAGCCGTTCCGACATCTGCGACAGAATTGCGCCGCCACTCCCGTCGTGAGTCACGTCGCTAAATCCGGGATAGAATGGCTGGGCTTGAAAGGAATTGGGGCCTTCGTCTCGCCCGCGTCTCCGGCCCAGGCGCCGGCTCCTTCTCTCTGATCAGCCTCGCGATCATTACCCGCCGTAGCCCGGCCAGCCGAAATGGCGGTGTAACTGCTGCTCGCCAACCTCATCCATCATCGCCAGCGGGTCCCAGGCCGGGGCTGACTTCACCTGATCGCGCGTGACATTCAGCTTGACCTGACGATCCTGCCAGTCGACGTCGGTCACCGCGTAGGGCGCCAACTGGACCACCTTGCCCGGCCACCAGCTCCTCGTGGCGATGACGAGATACCGAATGTCCCAGTTGGCGTCATCGGCCAGGAGATTTTCGACATGGCCGAGTTCGCCGTCAGAGGCGTGGACGTGATACCCTTTGACCGAGGCCGCGCTGCGCAGATGAGGATCGCCTTCGCCGCCGGTCTCGACGTCCGCCGCCTGACGCTCTGCAGCTTTAGCGACGATGGCGCTTTCGCCGGTATTCGTTGCGCCCCAATCGGGATCCCAGCCGTAATAGTCGTACAGGAGCGCCGTCATGTCCTTGCTCACCGGGTCGCCTTCGCGCGCCTCCGGACTCGCCTCGATCTGCTGCCTGGTCAGATTGACGGCGACCTCGAGCGAATCGCCGGGGCTCATCATCGGCAACCGCGGCTTTGGCGGAATCTGAAGCGGGCCGATCGCCGACGGGTGGATCAACACCTTGCGGCCCGGCAGCCAATCACCGGTGTCGACCACCATCCAGCGGATCTTCCAGCTTTGATCGTCGAACAGGAAGTCCTTGACAGCGCCGATGTGGCCGTCCCTCGCCGCAATCGGGCATCCTTCCAGACCGCTAACGGCAAACAGCATGGCGCTATCCCTCCCTAGGATCCCAGTTCGAGAAGATTAGCACCAACGCGGTGTCCGGCGACACCCATCACTGACAGGGTCCAAAATAAGGAGGGCAAAATAAGGAGGGAATGTCTCCTCTCCGCCCTTTTGCGCAGCCGTTGACGCCTTCGCCG
>JBAUXQ010000070.1:0-23756 GCA_049584355.1 Roseiarcus sp.
ACCGGCGCCCAGCGGCTATAGGCCGCTTCCGTACGCCCCGCATGAGCTTGCGTCGCGTTGATCGGATTCATCGACG
Source organism: Roseiarcus sp. (assembly GCA_049584355.1). GTDB lineage: Bacteria > Pseudomonadota > Alphaproteobacteria > Rhizobiales > Beijerinckiaceae > Roseiarcus. The sequence continues at coordinate 77 of JBAUXQ010000070.1, forward strand.
GGCCCTCCCTGCAAGCTCGCGCTTGCCCGTCCCTCGCCCGGACCGGGGCGAGCCATTATAGCATGAACCTGGCCCGCCGCGACGGGGCTCAAGCGCCATTGCTTCGAGGCGCCGCCCTCGCCCCGGCGCCCGGTACGAAGGGCGAGGCTGCGTCAGATGGGAAGGGTTCCAACATGATCGATCACATGGGATTTGCGGTCGTTGACTTGGATCGCGCCAAGAACTTCTACGTGAATGCGCTCAAACCGCTGGGCCTTGGTGTGGTCATGGAAGTGACGCCGCAGGAGACAGGCGGCTATGCCGGCGCTGGCTTCGGCGCTGGGGGCAAGCCGTTCTTCTGGATCGGCACGGGCTCGAAGCCCAAGGGCGGCGTGCATGTCGCGTTCACCGCGGGCACACGTAACGAGGTCGACGCGTTCTACCGCGCGGCGATCGCCGCCGGCGGAAAGGACAACGGCGCGCCGGGGCCAAGGCCCCATTATCACGCACACTATTACGGCGCCTTCGTCTTCGATCCCGATGGCAACAACATCGAGGCCGTCTGCCACCGGCCGGGATGAAGCGGCTTCGTCCTCCGCGAGTCCGCAGGCGCAGGGCCTGCGATCACCTTTGCTTGCTCGACGCCGCGGTTTTCGGTTTTGCCGCGGCGGCTTTCTTGGCCGCCGGCTTATTGGCCGAGGCTGGTTTCGCCCGTGACGCGGCGTTCTTGGCGGTCGCAGTCTTGGCCGGCGCGTTTGCCCGTTTGCGCGGCTGGGCCGCAGGCTTGCCCTCGCGCTCGGCGAGGAGCTCGAGCGCCTTGGCGAGGGTGATCGTGTCGGGCGCGGTTCCCTTCGGGATCGTGGCGTTGACCTTGCCCCAATTGACATAGGCGCCGTAGCGGCCGTCGCGTGCGGTGACCGGGCCGCCGTCCGGATGCTGGCCGACGAGGCGGCCGATGACGCCGCCGCCCTCAGCCCTTGCTTTCAACAGCGCCACCGCATCGTCGAGCGTGAGGCCCGCTGGGTCGGTCCCCTTTGGAATCGTGGCGTTGATCTTGCCGTGATTGACATAGGCGCCGAAGCGTCCCGCCTTCACGCTGACCTTGCCGCCGTCGGGATGCTCGCCGAGTTCGCGCCCCGAGCCCCCGCCGAACCGCGAAGCCGCCGCCCCGCTCTCCTTGGCGACAATGAGGTCGATCGCGCGATTGGTGCCGATCTCGAGCACATCGTCGTCGCGGCCGAGGTTGGCGTAAGTCTTGCCGTGTTGAACGTAAGCGCCATAGCGCCCGATGCCCGCCAGGATCGGCTCGCTGCTCGTCGGATGGCGCGCGACCTCGCGCGGCAGCGCAAGCAGCTTGAGCGCCTTCTCCAGCGTGAGATCGTCGGCGCTGAGGCCGCGCGGCAGCGACGAGCGTTTGGGCTTCTCGCCCTCGCCCTGTTGCACATACTCGCCGAAGCGGCCGTTGCGCAGCGTGACCTCTTCGCCGGTCGCCGGGTCCTGGCCTAACACGCGCACGCCCGGCCGGTCACCCTCGGCGCTGTCGGCGCCGCTCGGCGCCAGCACGCGGGAGAACTTGCATTCGGGATAGCGGGAGCAACCGATGAAAGCGCCGTATTTGCCGAGCTTCAGCGACAATTGCCCCTCCCCGCAGAGCGGGCAGAGCCGCGGATCGACCCCGTCCCCGCGCGCGGGGAAGATGTGCGGCCCGAGAAGCTCGTTGAGGCTGTCGAGCACCTGCCGGGTGCCGAGGTCCTTGGTGCCGTCGACGGCGACGGAGAAATCGTTCCAGAAATCGCGCAACAGCGCCTTCCAGTCGATCTCGCTGTTCGAGACCTGGTCGAGCTTCTCCTCGAGATCGGCGGTGAAATCGTAGCCGACGTATTTGGCGAAGAAGGATTCGAGGAAGGCGGTCACCAGGCGCCCCTTGTCCTCGGGAAAAAGGCGCTTCTTGTCGAGCCGCACATAGGCGCGGTCCTTGAGCACGGCGATGGTCGAGGCGTAGGTGGAGGGACGGCCGATGCCGAGCTCCTCCATCCGCTTGACCAGCGTCGCCTCGGTGTAGCGGGGCGGCGGCTCAGTGAAGTGCTGGGCGGCGTCGATGCGCTCCTTGGCGAGCTTCTCGCCCTGGCGCATTGCCGGCAGGCGGCCCGACTCCTCGTCCTCGTCGTCATCGCGGCCCTCCTGGTAGAGGGCGAGGAAGCCCGCAAAGCGCACGACCTGCCCGGTGGCGCGAAATTCAAGCTTGCGTGCGCCCGCTTCCGCCAGAATGTCGACCGTTGTGCGCTCGAGCTCGGCGCTCTCCATCTGGCTGGCGATGGTGCGTGTCCAGATCAGTTCGTAGAGCTTGGCCTGCTCGGGCTCGAGATGGCGGGCGACGTCGCGCGGGCGCCGCGTCATGTCGGTCGGGCGGATCGCCTCGTGCGCCTCCTGCGCGTTCTTGGCCTTGGCGGTGTATTTGCGCGGGGCGGCCGGCACATAGGCGTCGCCGAAATCCTTGGCGATGACCCGCCGCGCCGCCGCGACCGCCTCGGGGGCGAGGTCGACGCCGTCGGTGCGCATGTAGGTGATGAGGCCGGCCGCGCCGTCGCCGACGTCGACGCCCTCGTAGAGCCGCTGGGCGATCTGCATCGTGCGCGCCGGAGCGAGGCCAAGCTTGCGCGAGGCCTCCTGCTGCAGGGTCGAGGTGGTGAAGGGCGGATAGGGGTGACGCTTGACCGGCTTCGATTCGATCGCCGCGACCGAGAAGCGCGCTTGCTCCAACGCGCTCTTGAACGCTTCGGCCTCGGCGCCTGAGCCGATGTCAAGCCGGCTGATCTTTTTGCCGTCGGCGCCGACGAGACGGGCAGTGAAGGGCGCCTCCGCCTCGGTCAGCAAATGGGCGACGATCGACCAATATTCGCGCGGCGCGAATCGCTCGATCTCAAGCTCGCGGTCGCAGATGATCCGCAACGCCACCGACTGCACTCGCCCCGCGGAGCGCGCGCCCGGCAGCTTCCGCCACAACACCGGAGACAGGGTGAAGCCGACGAGATAATCGAGGGCGCGACGCGCCCGGTAGGCGTCGACCAGCGCCTCGTCGATCTCGCGTGGATGGCGCATCGCCTCCTGGACCGCGTCCTTGGTCACCGCGTTGAACACCACCCGGTCGACCCGCTTGTCCTTGAGCAGCTTCTTGCCCTTGAGGATTTCATGGATGTGCCAGGAGATCGCCTCGCCCTCGCGGTCCGGGTCGGTCGCCAGGATCACGCGGTCGGCCCCCCTGACCGCCACGCCGATGTCGCTGAGGCGCTTGGCGGCCTTGGCGTCGACCTCCCAACGCATGGCGAAATCATCGTCCGGATCGACCGAGCCGTCCTTGGCCGCCAGATCACGCACATGGCCGAACGAGGCGTAGACGCCGTAGTCCTTGCCGAGATACTTGTTGATGGTCTTCGCCTTGGCGGGCGACTCGACGATCACGACTTTCATTCAGGAAACTTCCTCTGGGCGGCCGGCGGCGCGGTCCGTTTGCCCCTGGCCGTTTGGGCGCGGGATATGGAGACGCGGGACGGCGGTGTCAAATGGGCGGCGTCCGCGAACGGCTGTTTGGGACCCGAAACAAAGTCCCAATCAAGCGGCGATCCGGCCAGGGCGGCGAAGCGTCGCCGCGTGCCCAATGCGCCGTCCGTAGGCTCAAGGCGCCGATTTGGCGACCATTGCCCTGCCGCGGGGCAGTGTGCAAAATTTGCGCCTTCCCCACTTCCAACTACCCGAGGCCGTGATGGCGGATTCCCCTTCCAAGCCCGTTTGGTTTATTACAGGCTGTTCGACCGGATTCGGCCGCGAGCTGTCGCTTATCCTTCTCAAGCGCGGCTACCGCGTCGTCGCCACGGCGCGCGACAAGGCCAAAGTCGAGGACATTGTCGCCGGCAACCCAAAGAATGGCCTTGCGCTCGCGCTCGACGTGGACAAGCAGGGACAGATCGACGCCGCGGTCAAAGCGGCCGAGGCTCGCTTCGGCCGGATCGATGTCCTCGTCAACAACGCTGGCTACGGCTATCTCGCCGCGGTTGAGGAAGGCGACGACGCCGACATACGCGCGATGTTCGAGACCAATTTCTTCGGCCTCGCCGCCATGACGCGTGCGGTGCTGCCGATCATGCGCGCGCAGAAGTCGGGCGCGATCGTCAACATCTCCTCGGTCGGCGGCTTCATCGGTTTTCCCGGATCGGGTTATTACGCAGCGACGAAGTTCGCGGTCGAGGGGCTTTCCGAGTCGCTGTCCAAGGAGGTTGGGCCCTTGGGGATCAAGGTGATCATCGTCGAGCCCGGCCCTTTCCGCACCGACTGGGCCGGCCGGTCCCTCAAAACGCCAAAGAAACTGATCGAGGCCTACGCGGAGACGGCGCACGCGCGGCGACGGCAGATTCAGGGGATCAGCGGATCGCAAGCCGGCGATCCGGTTCGCGCGTCCGAAGCGATCATCGCGACGGTTGAAAAGAAGGACGCTCCCCTCAGGCTGCCTCTTGGCGGCGTCGCCTATGACGCGATCGCGGCGGAGATCGCGGCCCTCCGCAAGGAACACGATTCCATTGAAGCGGTCGCCCGCGGCGCCGACTATCCGAGGGCGAACTGAGCGCCGATCCTCGTTTAGGCTTTGGGGAGGCGCGGATGCCGGACCCGTTCAACCTCGAACGTTTCGTCGACGCGCAGACCCCGGTCTATGAGCAGGTCCGCCGGGAGCTTCGGACCGGCCGCAAAGAGAGCCACTGGATGTGGTTCGTCTTTCCGCAGATCGCCGGTCTCGGCCAAAGCCCGACCTCGGTGCAATTTGCGATCGCTTCGCTTGATGAGGCGGCCGCTTATCTGGCCCATCCGATCCTGGGTCCGCGCGTGCGGGAATGCGCGGCGCTCGCGCTCGCTGTCGAGGGGACCGCTCGCCGGATCTTCGGGCCGGTCGACGAGATGAAGTTCCGCTCGTCGATGACGCTGTTCGCCGCGGCGGCCCCCGGCGAAGACCTCTTCCGGCGCTGCCTCGAGAAATATTTCGCCGGCGCGCCCGACCCCGCGACCGTTGAGATCCTCGAGCGCCAGGCAATTCGACCCTAAGCGAGAATCGTCCTATTGACGGCTCGAATGACCGCCTCGCCTCCGCCCGTCTTCGCCCAGCGCCATCTCCTCGGCATCGAACACCTCTCGCGCGAGGAGATCGTGGCGCTGCTCGATCTTTCGGACGAGGCGGTGACGATCTCGCGCCAAGTCGAGAAGAAGCGCGCCACTCTGCGCGGACGCACCCAGATCAATCTCTTCTTCGAGGCGTCGACCCGCACCCAGTCGTCGTTCGAGCTCGCGGGAAAGCGGCTCGGCGCGGACGTCATGAACATGGCGGTCGGGGCGTCGAGCGTCAAAAAGGGCGAGACGCTGATCGACACCGCCATGACCTTGAACGCGATGCGGCCCGACATCCTGGTCGTTCGCCACCATCAGGCGGGCGCGGTGCACCTTTTGGCCCGAAAGGTCGACTGCTCGGTCGTCAACGCCGGCGACGGCGCCCACGAGCATCCGACTCAGGCGCTGCTCGACGCTTTGACCATCCGGCGCAATCTCGGCCGCATCGAGGGCCTGACCGTCGCCATCTGCGGCGATATCCTCCATTCGCGCGTCGCCCGCTCGAACATCCTGCTCCTCGGCAAGCTGGGGGCGTATGTGAGGGTGGTTGGCCCCTCGACGCTGATGCCGGAGGGCGTGGAGCGCATGGGGGTCGAGGTCGCCCATGACATGCGCTCGGGGCTCAAGGACGCCGACATCGTCATGATGCTTCGTCTGCAGCGCGAGCGCATGAGCGGCGCCCTGGTGCCCTCGGCGCGGGAATATTTCCGCTATTTCGGACTCGATGAGGAAAAGCTCGGCTACGCGAAGCCCGGCGCGCTGGTCATGCATCCAGGGCCGATGAACCGCGGCGTCGAGATCGACACCCTGGTCGCCGACGGCGCGCAGTCGCTCATTCGCGAGCAGGTCGAAATGGGCGTCGCGGTGCGCATGGCGGTGCTCGAGGCGCTGGCGCAGAACATTCCGAACGCTTGAGAAGACGGCCGGCCAGGAGTCCGTCGTCAGGGGCTGGGCGCCGGATTAGGACCGCCCAACACCGTGGCGCGCAGATCGGCGAAAATCATCAACACCCTGGTCAGGACTGACGGTTCCGGAGCCGCCACCGAGCTCACGCCGTCGGGAGTATCGTCGCCCACTCCGCCGCTTTCCTTGATTGCGACCGCGTCCGGCCCGAGCGAATCGCCGGCCCTCTCGGATCCATCGTTCCCAAGTTCGTTGACCGTTACGGGACCGCCGGTCGGATCATTTTGAAACTTCGAACCATCGGAAATCGAGCAACAGCCCGCGTCGACCAGGGAGAGGATCTCGACAGTGGCTGCTGAACCGGGCCCGGCGGTCAGGGCTAGCACGCCCAACGCCAGCGCCGCGCCGTCAAGCGCCGCTCTACGCCTCATAACGCCTTTCCTTGTCGAAGCGCGTCGTCGGACCAAATCAAGACGGTGTTTGGTTCCTGTTGAACGCTAGTTGAAAGCAAAAGGGCCGTCAACGCTTGGGACATCGGCTCCTTTGACTGCCCGCGGATTGTTTACACGCGTCTTGTACAGACGAGATGTTGCGGGAGCCCGGGCGCACTTGGCCCAATCAGTTGAGTTGCCGTGGCGATTTCTTGCCCAGCCGCTGAAAGCGGCTAGCGAGGGCGCGCTTTGAGGGACTTTTGCCGCCGCTACCGCGCCGCAACAAAAGGCGCCGCCCGCGATCTCGCGGCGTACGATCGAATCGACGGCGACCGGCGGCGCCGCCAGTCTCCCCGAGCGCAGCGACCCGCCGGTGGCGCGAGGCGGCGCCAAGAGTCCCGCCATCACGTCGCCAGCAATCCGCTCGCCTGGGCGAGGCTCTTGAGATAGGGGACGCCGATCTCCAACACTTCGTCGGCGCCGCTGGCGACCGGGCGCCAGACCGAGAGCGCGGCGGCGAGCTCGGGCATCGAGGTGACGAACGATTCCATCACCAGGTCGCCGGAGAAACGGACGCCTTTCAGCGCCGTCATGACGCTATGCCAGTGGACGTTGCCGGAGCCCGGCACGCCGCGGTCGCTCTCAGACAGATGGACATAACGCACCAGCCCGCGGCCGTCGGCGAGCGCGTCGGCGAAGCTCTTCTCCTCGATATTGGCGTGATAGGTGTCGAGGTGGATCATCACCGCCGGCTCGTCGATGCGCTCGGCGAGCGCCCGCGCCTGGGCGGCCGTGTTGACAAGGTGGGTCTCGTAGCGATTGCAGGCTTCGAGGCCGAGCGTCATGCCGTAGTCGGCGGCGCGCCTGGCGACCGGCTTCAAGGCTCGCGCGATCGCCTCGTATTCCGCTTCGGTCGGCGCCGCGCCGGAGCGGTAGCCGAGGGTCGAATAAGTAACGCCGCACAGAGTGTTGCAGCCGAGCGCATGAGCGACGTCGAGCGCATGGGTTAGAAACGTGCGCGCGGCCTCCGGATGGCGCGTCGCCTCGGCGGCTTGCGGCAGGCAGAGCGAGGCGGTCGGCGCGACCCCGTGACGCTCGAACAGGGACAGCGAATGCTGGACGTCGACGATGTCGGGGTCGAGGAGAGCGATCTCCACCACTTGCAGCCCGTGCCGCGCGCATTCGCTGACGCTTTTCTCCGCGCCCTCGCGCGTCCAGGCCGAAGTCCAAAGACTCGAATGCATGCCGAAGCGGATCATGGGCGTCCCTCCTGATGCCGACGTCTCTCGAGGTCAGTTGCCTTCTGCGACGACTTTAAGCCGGGGCCGGACGGGCCCGGTGGATTCCCGCACCTTGAGGATGCAAGGAAGCTCGACGCGCTCGAAGCCGTTCGCCCCGGCGCCCGATAGGCGGCGCATCAACAGCCGCCAGGCGGCGGAAGCGAAGTCCTCGACCGGCTGGGCGACGGTGGTCAGATACGGCCGCAGCGCAAACATCCAGTCGAAGTCGTCGAAGCCGACGATCGACAGGTCGCCGGGGATTTCGAGATTGAGCCCGCGCGCCGCCTTGATAGAGGCGAGCGCGCAGACATTGGTGAGGGCGAAGATCGCCGTCGGCCGGTCGGCGCGATGAAGCTCGAGTTCGATTGCGCCGCGCAGCGATTCGAGGTCATGGCCGCCGTAGATGACGCGCTCGCGCCCCTCAAGCCCGCCTTCGGCCAGGGCGCGACGGGCGCCGGCGATGCGCTGCTCGATATTCTCGAGACGCTTCGAATGAGTGAGAACGGCGATGTCGCGGTGACCGAAGCCGATGAGACAGCGGACCGCGGCGTAGCCGCCGGCGTTGCAATCGGCGCGCACGGTGTCGAACCCGGGCGCCTCGGCCCCGCGGTCGACGAGCACCGCCGGCGGCAGGTGGCCCCCGTCCGTTTCACCCTTGAGCGCCGCCATCGACTCGTCGCTCGCGGGCACGACGATCAGGCCGTCGATGCGGCGCGCGACCAGCGCCTCGACGCGGCGGCGCTCCTTCGCCGTATCCTCGCTCGTGGAGACGATGAGAAGATCATAGCCGTCGCTTTCGGCGAGCGCTTCGACGCCATGCACGAGGCTGGCGAAAAACACGTTGGTGATGTCGGGAACCACCATGCCGACGAGGCGGGTCGACTTGCCGCGCAGCGAGCTGGCCGAGCGATTCAGCCGATAGCCGAGCGCCGCGATCGCTTCGGCGACCCTTTGGCGGCTCGCCTCCCCGACCGGACGATTGCCGTTGACGACGTTGGAAGCGGTGGCGACCGAAACGCCGGCGCGCGACGCGACATCGCGGATGGTGGGCGCTCTCCCGGCCATCGTTCGTTCGCTCCACCGCCGGCGTTCGAGTCGGACTCGTCGCCAGCTTTTCTATAACGTTCTCGCCGTCGCTCGCTGTCAAGCCGCCGAACGCCGCTTCAACTGCGCTCGATCGGCTTCGAGCGGGAGCGGAGAACGGTCTCGCGCTGGGCGCGCCGGCAGGAGAGCGGCGGCAGGCCGCGCAGGACGAGTTCGGCGTCGGCGACCGTCTGCCGGCCGATTTCGTAGAGCGAATCTCTCATCGCGCCAGCCCGGTGGGGGGAGAGCAGCAGACCCTCGGTCCGGCGTGCCGGGTCGCCGGGCGGCGCGGGCTCGGCGGGGAAGACATCGGTCGCGGCGCGGAACCGCCCGCTCTCGACCTGGCGCAGGAATTCCGGGAAGTCGACCACTCCCGCGCGGCTCATCAGCAGGAAGACCGAGCCCGGCGCGATCAAGTCGAACTCGCGCTTGCCCAGGAATCCCTGGTTTTCGCTGGTCACGCTGGCGAACACGACGATGACCTGGCTCGTCGCCAGGACCTCGTCGAGCGACGCGGCCGCGACGTTGAAGCCGGCCATGAAATGCTCGGAAATCCACGGATCGTAGGCCTTGACCGGGCAGTCGAAAGGAGCGAGCAGCGGAACGAAGGCCCGCGCGAGATCGCCGAAGCCGACCAGGCCGACCCGCGCGCCATAGAGCGAGAAGCACCCTTTCGCGCCGTCGAGCAGCCATTTCTCGTCCCCCTTGCGCATGGCGCGGTCGGCCGTCGTCAAGCCGCGGCAGAGGTCGATCGCCATCCCGAGCGCCATCTCGGCGACCGGTTTGGCGAAGGCGGAGCTCGGCGCGAGTACATGGACTCCGCGTTCGAAGCAGGTCTCGTAGTCGACGTTCTGGAGGAAATTGGTTTCGACGTTGACAATGGCGCGCAAATCCGGCGCGCGATCGAGCCGAGCCTTCGGCATGTCGCTCTGCCCGATCAGGATCGCCATTTCGGGGAGATAGGATTCGAACCGCTCGGCTGGCATGCGGCCGGGCCCGTCGTGGATCGCAAGCTCGCCGAGGCGCTCGAGCCGCGTCCAGACCTTCGGCTCGAAGATCTCATCGAGGGACCGCGGCTGCGGATCGATCAGGATCAGGGGTCTGGTCAAGATTCTCGTACCGAGCGCTGCTTGACCCAGACCTAGATCGATATAGAGCGCGGAGCAACATGCGCTTTCGCCGCCGCCTCAAGCGCCGGCACGGGGCCTGAATTGGGAAGCCCGGCCGCGAGCCTCACGGCGGGGCGATGGCGTGGATCTCGGCGATATAGCCGCCAGGAAATCGCACCATCGCCGCCACGCGCCGGTCGGCCGCATAGGGCGCCACCAGAACCTCGGCCCCGGCGGCGACCGCCTTATCTAAAGTTTCCGGAACGCTCGAGACTTCATAGCCCGTGACCTCCCGCCCATAGGGCCAGGGCAGATGGCCGTCGGTGACCAGCACCGCCAGTTTGCCGACGGGCGACGCGATGCGGACGCGGCGATAGACCTCGCTCGGGCGCCCGATCTCCGCGCCCGGCGAGGCAGAGTCGTCGCTGGTCACGACGCCCTGCGAGAAGGTCAGGAAGTCGCGGATGAAGACGTCGGCGCGGTCCTTCGACACATAGATCCGGTTCTCCGGAACCGTGGCGAGCGGGGCATAACTTGGCGACGTCGTGTGCCAGTAGAGCTGCATGTTCACTCCGCCCGGCCATTGAATGATCGCATCGCGGCCGATCGGGTCCGGGAACGGGGAGACGATGACGTCCGCTCCATCGTGGCGGGCCGCTTGAACGGCGGCGTCCAAGTCGGTGACGAGATAACCAGTTCGCTCGGCGCCGAAGGGATAGGGAATCGGTGTCTCGAAGCCTAAGACCGAGACATTTCCGACCGGGGTCAGGACAAGTTGCGACATGGCCAGGCTTGGCGTGGGCGTAACCGTGAACACACCGGTCTTGGTGGTCGTCCCTCCGAAAGTGGCGATGAAGCTGGCGACGAAGCGGTCGAAGTCGGCGGGCGCAACATAGACATGGGTGCTGCTGTATTGCGGCCCGACGGCGACCTCGGGCGGCGGCCACAGTTGGGCCATTGCGGCGGATGCCCCGGCCCCCGCGAGGGCGCCGGCCAGGGCGAGGAGTTTGATCGTGCGCATCGGCTACTCCGAACGGCAGCTTTGCGAAATTGCGTGCTTCAGTTGGTGATTGCGCGAGCAACTGCCGAGCCTCCGCCGCGGTATGCCGCGAGGCGACATTGCACGGCCACTGTGACCTGGGCTCGCCTTCGAAGTGTAAGTCGATCCGAACGCTAGCAGGCGTCGCCGGATAGACAGATGACTGTCTTCAACCCGATTGTTTCCTGCAAGCGTCCGGCCGCATTCGCCCCAGGGTCCGGCTCAGATCATGCCTTGATCTGCATCGCCGCCAGGTGAACCTGTTGGCCATACATGCCCCAGTTCTCTTCGGGGACCTCGAGGATGCCGACGTAGGCCGGCGCCTGGCCGTGGTCGGTCCTAAAATATTTGCCGAGGATCGCGGTTGCCTCGGCGACCATGCGCGTCTTGGTCTCCGCGTTAAAGCCGCCCTTCAGAGCATAGACCTTGAGGCTCATAATCGGCTCGGCGGCCTGCCGCCCGGCGCGGAACACCGTGTCGGGCGCGTGCTCGACAAAATAGACCCAGATACCGGCGCGGATTTGCGGCGTGTCGATGAGACGTTCGCAGGCCATGCCGAGTTCGCTCAACTCAGCGGCGACGCTGGCGCGGGCCTCGGCGGTGAACGCGCCTTGCGGCGCATGGAGGAACATCTTCGGCACGGCGTGTCTCCCGATCTCTACCAATGGTAAGAACGGTAGCCGACGACAGTTTTGACCCGCAAGTGAATCCTGCGGCGCTGAATCGCTTGAAGGGCATTTTCACCCTTTGCAGCGCCTTATTCAGAAACGCGAAGGCTGGCCTTGCCGAAATCCTCGAATACGCCCTCGACCAGATCGCCAATCTTGCAGGGCGTAACACCGGTGTAAGTGCCGGTTGTCACCACTTGTCCTTTGAAGAGTCCTGTCGTCTTCCTCAGAATGTTGGCAAGCACAATGAGCGGCAAGATCGGATCCTTGGCCACATGGCCTCCGACCCGACGATCGACAATCCTCTGGCCATTGACGATAAGGCTTGCAGGCAAGACGGAGAGATCGAAGCCGCGCCAGTCTGCGCGAGCGGGGCCGATGACGAACCCTCCGTTGGACATACAATCGGCTGCCCGCTCGATCACCGGGATGGCGGCCGGGTCGCGGAAGCGGGAGTTCACGATTTCAATCCCAACCAGGGCGGTGACTCTCTCTTCGACCTCCTCTCGGTCATAGGCTTCATCGCGCGGCGGCAGATCGCGGTCGCAGCGGAAGGCGATCTCAGCCTCGACCCCAATCCCCGGCATCATCGAGGCGGAGATACTGGCAGCGTCAGGAAAAAGCCGCGAAGAAATAAGCGCGCCGCGCAGCACACCGTACTGATCCGACGGCGCCACCTTCCATCCGGCGACCCGCTCGCCGAGACCGGCGGTAACGGCTTGCTGGATCGCGTCGGCCTCATCGGCATCGGTCGGCCGACTCGCGGGAGGGAATCGTTCAGCCAAGCGGCCCCTGCGGCGCGCTTCGATCAGGACGCGCGCAGCCTCCGCAAGGGCGCGGGGATCCATCACCATTTCCCGAACCCACCCTGGCACGGTCTAAGCGTCGAAAACACGGTCAGCGCGCATCGGCGACTGCGCGCTGCTCCTCCGCCCTGATAATTGAGGAAAAATCGCTGCTGTCGATGGGCGATTTAAAAACCTGCCGAACGCCGGCAAGCAGCAGGTCGTTGATCCAGCAATAGTTCATAAAATCCTCACGCACGCGCTTGCCGGAGGCGCGAACGAGCGCCGAACCTGCAAGAAACGCGGCTCGTACGTCGGGATGGGCGGGGTTGCCTGGATGGCCGAGGTCCTGCGCCAAGTCCATCAAGCCGAAGCTGAAATAGTCGACGCCGGGCAGCGCGGCCATTTCGCTGAGGTTTTCAAGGCCTCGCTGACTCTCAATCATGAGGCAAACCGAGACGCGTTCGTTGCACTCCTTGATATATTGGCGGCGGTCGCCGATTTCCGTCCCGTACTCGGGACGTCCGGATCCGAATGAGCGCTTGCCGATCGGTGCAAAATAGGTTGCGGCGATCACCTCTTCCGCATCTTCCTTCGTCTCCACATGTGGGGCCACGATCCCGAGGATGCCTCGATCCAGAAACCGCGTGATCGTCGAAACCTGCCGATCGAAGACTCGGGCGATTGGCGTCACGCCGCACAATTCAGCCGTTACGCAGGCGATCTCTACGTCGCGCCAGTCGAAACTGCCATGCTCTCCGTCGATATACACGAATTGAAGATCGACAGATCGCGCCAAGACTTCAATGATAACCGGGGCAGGAAAGGTTAGATGAATGCCCTTGATTATCTCGCCGCTTGCGGCTGCGGCCTTTACCGTATTCTTCATTTTGGACATCGCAGCCTTCCACAAACTGTTCGAATGGGCCGCCCACCATCCGGCTGACCGCCGCCCGTCTCGAGCGCACTGGCCCGCTAAGTACGGACGACGTAGCCATAGGCCGCGTTGCTTCTTTGTCCGCCATCCTTGAGGTAGGCTTGCTTCATTTTGCCGATCCCGTCCTGTTCCCACTGCGAAAGGTCGCCTTCCTTTAGTGGAATGTTATAATGGCGGGCGCCGTTGAGGCCAAGGATCGACCGCTTGATCAATCCATCCGGGTCGCCAAGCGGGGCATAGCCAAAGCGCTGTTGCAGATCCTCAGGGATTTCGAGGCGGCGGAAGGCCTCGATCTGCCATTGTGGTCCGCCCTGCCAGACTGCGTCGGTTCCCCAAAAGACGTGATCGTATCCAAGGCCTTTGATCAGCATGCCGACCATGGCGCCGGCGATCCGCGGACTGGTGGTGCAGCAGCAGCCAAAAACTGTGCCCAGATCGGCATAGACGTTGCTGACGCCGTATTTCTCAGGGATCTTTGCGAGATCGCTGACCCAGCGCAGCTCCCCCGTCTTCTCGTAGCGGGCGAGATCATCGACGAAATCCTGTTGGAACACGGCAAGAGCCGAATGGTAAATAACGAAGCTGATCTGCGGCCAGTCTTTGGCAGCCTTGCCGACGTCGTCGGCGGTTGCATATTTCCATCCGTTGGGCATGGAATTCATATAGTCGGCGGGAAGCAGCCCCTTGTGGATGCATACAGTGGTGACGCCGGCCTTGATCGCCTTCTCGTAGAAGGGATACATCTCCTGCTCGTCGTCGAGACGCCATGGATAGCGAGCGGTTTCCGGAAGAATCGGATCGCCGACCGTGTAGCCCTTCCAACTCGTCGGCTTCAAAACCTCGATCGCGCGGTCCACCTCATCCATCCAGCCGGGCGACTTCGGCGTGATCATCGTGTGGTAGTAGAGGCGCTTGTTCTTCGCCAGCCCGTTGACGAAATCGGCCGTCTCTTTGATCTGATCATTTGAGAGGAAGGTCAGATCGGGATCGTCAGTCGGCGCCCCGGACAGAAGCGCGATATGGGTGTCGCTGTCGAAATAGATTTCCTTGAAGAAATTGTCGAACTTATACATTTCCAGTGTGATGCGCCCGGACGGTCCGAGGGCCGGATTCCAGCCGTGGTCCGAAGCATAGCGAGCCAAATCGGCGTGTTCGTCCCATGTATAGTCATCGCGGACGAAATGCACCTGGCCATCGAACACGAATTGCTTAGCGAATCTTTTCTGCCGCGCCAGTGCAGCGCTCGGGTCTTTCTCTTCGTCTCGATCGACGGCGAAGATCGGACCGTAGACCTCGTTCATCGCCACAAAAGCCGCCGCCATGCCCATCGGGCTACGCAAGAACTTGCCGAGGTTCATGCCTTGTTTCCGGCCATTTGTTTCCGCCAGGCCTTTGATCCGCGCCTCAACCTCGCGCTGCTTCTCGTTCTGTGGCAGCGGATTAAATTCGGCGTTGGAAATCATTTGGGTCGGGACGGGCGAGCGGAATGCCGCCTCGTCGGCCGGAGCAAGCCCGGCAAGCTCACGATCACTCAGAAATCCCATTGTAAACTGCCCTCGATGAAGGTGTGGCTAAAAGTCGATCGACGTTGTTGGGCGAATCTAGCAGCCACGACGAAACAAGGAAAATCGATAGTTCCTTCCGCTTATGATAGACTGGAGCTATGCTAAATGCCGATCTCGCCAGGCGTCACGGCAGGCTTTCAAGGATGCGGCAGAGCGCCAGCATGCCGGGATCGTCCAATCCGATCGACCGCTCAGCAAACATGCGTGCTCGACCGAGCCGGTTTGGTCGATCTCGAAAGGCCAGGAGGGCGTCTCGCGCCGCTTCGATGGCGGCGGCGCGCATCGCCGAGGGATCGTCAAGGCCGGCGAGAACTGTCCGGACGGCGTCAAGCGAATCGAGCACCGTCTTGTCGCCCAGATTGCCTTTGCCGCGCGCCATCATCGCGTCGCGACCTATGGCGATAAGATCGGGTATTTCCGACCAGGAAATTTCACTCCGTCCCATTGTATGTTTCGCGACCGCCATGAGAGCGGATGCGGTCATCGTCCCAAACGACGAAGATGAGACCTGCTGGATCGCTTTTGCCGAAGCAAGAAAGGTCCGCCCGACATCCGCCGGCGGGCTCTCGCGAATCTCCGCCACCGCCTGCCAGCCGGAGGAGACGGTAATTCCCAGATCGCCATCCCCGAGCTTGCCGTCCTGGTTGTTGAGCTCATCGGTCGCGGACTTAACGCCCTCAGCGATACTCCATGCAGCTGTCTGCAGATCGGTGACAGTGAATGTTCGCGCCGACACTACCGCACAGTCCAGAAGGCGCAGTGGCAAGGGGCTTTCAAAAGTCGCTCGGATTCGCCATCCAGCCGAGCGAGCGTAATCGTCGCGCCGGTCATTTCCATCGACGTAGCGTAACGACCGACCAGGGGGGCTACGATCTCGACCCCGGCGTCGCTAAGCCGGGCGCTTGCTCTTCGAAACATGATGTAAAGCTCTTCGGGGGGCGTCGCGCCAAGCGAATTAACCAAGATCGAGACACGGTCGCGTTTCGACAGAGGCATATCGGCGAGCAACCGGTCGAGCATCTCATCGACCAGGGCGTCGGCGCTCTTGAGCGGCGCGCGCCAGATGCCCGGCTCCCCGTGGATGCCCATGCCCATCTCAACTTCGCCGTCGGCCAGCGTGAAGGTCGGTTTACCCGCCTGGGGCACGATGCAGGGCGTTAGCGCGACTCCGATCGACCGGCAACTGTCCGCCGCTTTCTGTGCGATCCGTGTCACTTCGTCGAGATCGGCCATCTCTTCGGCGCGCGCGCCGGCGATCTTGAAGGCATAGACCATTCCGGCTACTCCGCGTCGCTTGGAAGCCTCGATAGGCGGAGCCGAAGCGATGTCGTCAGCGACGCGAACCGTCGTCGCTCGAATGCCGTCCTCCATCTCGACCAGTTCGCCGGCCATATCAAAGTTCATACCGTCGCCGCCATAGTTGCCGTAGAGCCGGAGTACGCCGGCTCCTGTTGACGCCAGCCGTATCGCATTCGCCATGGTGTCGGATGGCGGGGAGGCGAACACTTCCCCAACGACCGCAGCGTCGAGGAGACCGGCGCCGACGTAGCCAGCAAACACTGGCAAATGCCCTGAACCTCCGCCCGTCAGAATCGCCACCTTGCCCTTCGTCGGACCCTGCGCCCTGGCTATCACCCGGCGCTCGGGCTGCGCATAGATATCGGGATGGGCGGCGACCAGCCCGTCCAGCATCTCATCAACATACTTGACGGGATCGTTCAGAATTTTCTTCATCTCTCGTCTTTCGCAGTCGCTGGCCCCGCGGCGCCGAGACTTGGACCAGCGCCGCGCGCCATCGGTCCTCGATGGGAGATCGGACTCAAGAAGGCGCCCTCGCCCGACCTTGCGTGGCCCCCGGCCGGACAGAGGCCTTTTCGAAAATCCTCGAACTCACCCCCACCGACCCCGCCGGTTCGACTGATCGATATAGACGATCACGATGATGAGGCCGCCAGTGATCACCTGCTGCCAGAAAGAATTTGCGTTCACCAGATTAGCGCCGTTGTTGATGGTGGTGATCAGGATCGCGCCAAGGAGCGGCCCATAGATGGTTCCGACCGCGCCAAAAAGACTAGCGCCCCCAATGACGGAAGCGGCAATGGATTGGAGCTCCCAGCCTTCGCCGGTGCCGGCGATAGCGACGCCTATGCGAGAGGCGGTCAGGATGCCGGTCAGCGCCGCCAGGGTCGAAGAGATGACGTAGACCATGCAGATGGTCGCAGCGACATTGACGCCGGACAAACGCGCCGCCTCGCGGTTTGACCCGGTCGCGTAAATGTAACGGCCGTAGCGCGTCCGATGGAGCAGCACATAAGCGGGTATCGCCACCGCGATCACCACCCAGAATAAGAGGGGGACGCCGAGGAAGGCGCTGACGGAGAAATCCGTGAAGGAATCCGGGAAACCCGACAGCGGCCGGCCGTTGGTCATGATATAGCCAATGCCGCGCAGCGAAGTGAGCGTAGCCAGCGTCATAATGAACGGCGGCAGGCCAAGGCGAAGGACGCCGAAGGCGTGAAAACAGCCGATGCCGGCGCCGACCAGCAACGTGAGAAAAACAGCCGGCAGGATCGGGACGCCGGCATGCATCAACATGGCGACAATCACGCCGGTGAAGCCAATAACCGCGCCGACGGAAAGATCGATGCCCGCGGTGAGGAGCACGAAGGTCTGGCCGATGGCGATAATCGACCACAGCGACGCCTGGCGGGCGAGATTGACGAAATTGGTCGGCGTGAGGAACGTCGTCGTGCCGATTGCGAGGGCGATCCACATCGCCAAGAGCAGACCCGCCAGGGTCAGGCCGCGAAGGAAGCCGAATCGCTCGGAAAAGCTCATCGCCCTCGTCGAAGTGATGTCAACGCGGGTGGCGACATCCTTACTCGTCATGGGGCCAGGGCCGTCCAACGGTCAGGGGATCAGGCGCTGGCGGCGGAATCCAGTGAACATGCGCTCGAACATCTCCCAGGTGTCGACGACCCCATGGAATCCGGCCTTGCGGGCTTTGACGGTGCTCGTCATCACATCGTAGCCGCAGTTCAGGACGAAATCGGCGGCTGGCCAATAGGCGAGCGCGTCATAGGGATGCGGAGCCAAGCCGTATTTTCTCACGATGCTCTCCCACAGCGGGCCCTTGTCCTTCATCAATGTGGTCAACGAGATCTGTTGCTGATTCCCCAGCGGCATCTCGAAAAAGCGCGCGACCATTTCCCACAACTGCTCCCAGCGGAAAAAGTCGCCGTTGGCCACGTTGAACGCTTCGCCGGCCGGCGCCTCAATCGCCGCCCATTCCGACGCGTGGGCGAGGTGGGCCGAATCGGTTACCTGGGCGAGCGAACGATAGGCCGCAGCCGAGCCCGGATAGCGGAGCGGAATCCCAAGTTCTTTGCAGATCGTCGCGTAAGCGGCGATGAGCAGGGCGATGTTGAAGCCGTGCCCGTCGATGAAGCCGGATGTGCATACGAGATCAGGACGTATCACCACCGCGTCCCAGGGTTTTCCCTTGGACTCGGCGAACAACCAGTCTTCCATGGAATAGTAGAAATTCGGCGGCAACACGCGCGGGTCGCTTTCGATGGCGGGCGTTTTGAATGGGCCGAGATAGGAGCCATAATACATCGCTCCTTCGTATAGTACGACGCGCCGCAAACTGGAGGCGACCGCGGCGCCGTTGACGAAGTTACGCAACATCTCGACGTGGAGATCGACCTGCTCCTGCGGGTCAGCGCGCATGAGGGCTGCAAAGAACAGGTGGGTTGGTTTGCCCAGTTTGGCGAGGCCGGCCTTCGTCGCCGCCGCGTCGAGAAGGTCGATCTGCACGTGGCGTGCTTTGCCCGCAGATTGGCCCTTACGACGCGAGACGGACACCACCTCCCATCCCCCGCGGGAGGCGAGATGCTCGGCGACAGCGTGCCCGATCACCCCTAGCCCTCCGGCGACGACCGCCAGCCTGGGTTCCGTCATTTTCACCTCCACTTCGAAGCGTCTCTTCCCAATGCGGCCGCGATGTTGGCCGGCAAAATTCTGCGCACCGTTTCCTGGTCGCGATCTTACGCCGCGCGCCGGAGGGGGCTTTTCTCGGTCGCGCGCCGCCGAAGCAGTTTGAGACACTATCAGCCGCCATAGCGGTGAAAAAATCGAAATTTCCTTTAGGAATGATAGGAATATATTATTGAAACAAGCCCCGTGCAATGCCATTGACCAATGATAAAAGAGTGCCGATGATGGATCGTCGCCGTGCCGATGGTCTCGATCGCATCATTGCTTTGTGCATGTGGGACAGCCCGCTCAAGGCACACAGTAGGCGTTGGCAGTTAGAATCGCGCCGTTTTTGGGAGTACGCCATGACCAATGAGGAACTTGTCGAGCGCAACCGGACGCGGCGGATTTACCAGATTGGCTTCGTAACGCGAGACGTCGAGAAGAGCATGCGGGCCTGGATCGACACGCTCGGCGTTGGCCCGTGGACGGTGCTGACCTTCACTGAGCAGACGATGAAGAACCTGAAAGTTGACGGCAGTCCCATCACTGAACCGTTCAAGTTCCTGATCGCCGCCACGCAAATTGGCGATATGCAGATCGAACTGATCCAGCCGGTCTATGGCCAGACGCATCTCGCCAAATTTCTAGAAGAAAAAGGCGAAGGATTTCACCACATCAAGGAGCAGGTCGGAGACGACAAGCTTCCGGGTTTCTTGAGCGAGTTGCGAGGCAAGGGGATCGGGGTCCTGCAGACCGGGGACTTCGGCCCCGATGTCCACTACCATCTGGATACGGAATCGAGGCTGCAGTTCATTTACGAGATCGGCAACTGCGTTCCCGTCGATCTGCCCGCGGGGATGGCGTCGATATTTACCCCAGAAAAAGCCTGAAAAAGCTTCGGCCGGCGCATCAGACGCCGATCGCTTCCAAGAGGATCAGTTCCTGCGAGGCCTCGCAATGCTTGTGCGTGGCGACGAGCTTGCCGCGCCGGAAGATGTGCAGCGTATCGCTCAGATCGTAAACCTCGGGCAGGTACGAGGAGATCAAGATAATGCCCGCCCCGGCCCGCAGAAGCTGAGCGAACAACTTGTAGATCTCGACCTTGGTGCCGACGTCGACGCCAACCGTCGGTTCGTCGAAGATGAAGAGTTCTGCGCCACGGTTCAGCCACTTGCCGATCACGACCTTCTGCTGGTTTCCTCCGGAGAGACGGCTGGCGAGGTTGGCGCGGGAAGACGTCGAAATGCGCAGATCGCCGATCTGCTTCTGCGCCCAATCGGACTCTGTGCTTGAATCGATCAGAAAGTGTCGGCTGAGCCGGTCGAAAACGGTGAGATTGAGATTGTGGCTGATGCTGAGATTGAGGCAGAGTCCTTGATCCCGGCGGCTTTCGGGCGCCAGGGCGATGCCGACCCTGATCGCGGCCGCTTCGTTGACCGGGCGATAGACCTTGCCCCGCCAAAGCATCTCGCCGGAGGTTGCGGAATGACGGCCAAACACTGACTGGACGAACTCGCTGCGCCCAGCGCCCATCAGGCCATAGAGGCCGACCACCTCCCCACGTCGCGCCGAGATCGAAATATCGTCGAAGCCCGGCCCGCAGAGACGCCTGACGTCGAGAAGCGTTTCGCCGAACTCGACGACTTCCTTGTAATGGAGCTCGGAGAGCGATCGATTCACCATGTCCCGGATCAGCGTGTGCTGGTCGAGCCCCGGGACGTTCCGCGTCGACACCAACGAGCCGTCACGCAAGACGGAAACGCGCTCGGCGAGTTCGAAGATTTCTTCGAGACGATGGCTGATGTAGATGATGGTTACGCCTTGGACATGCAGCCGTCGGATTAGCGCAAAGAGCTGTTCGGTCTCTGACCGCGTCAGATATCCGGTCGGCTCGTCGAAGATGATCAGCTTCGCCCTGCGCGTGGCGGCGCGGGCCGCGGCTACCAGTTGCTGTTGCCCGATTTGCAGGGCGCCCAGGAAGGCGCGCGCATCCAACGAAAAGCCGATCTCGTCGAGGATCCGCTGGGCGCTGCGCTCCATCGCGCGGTCGTTCAGAAGGGAGAGCCGGGCGTCCTCGTCGCCGAGAAACATGTTGGCCGCGACCGTCAGGTGCGGGCAGAGCACGACCTCCTGGTGGACGACATTTATGCCGAGCGCAATCGCTTCTTGCGGAGACCGGAGAGCAACCGGTTTTCCCCGCCACAGAATTTCGCCGCTGGTCCGCGCAATCGCCCCGGACAGAAGCTTGATCAAAGTCGATTTGCCGGCGCCGTTCTCGCCGACGACAGCGTGGACTTCGCCCTGCATGACTTCGAGATCCACCGCGTTCAGGGCATGAGTTCCCGCAAATCTCTTGTCGAGCTTGCGGAGGGTCATCAGGGGCGTCGACGAGCCCCCGGCTGGAGACGGCAAGATCTCCAACCCCGGCGCGATCGACGCCCTCGCGTCCCCGGGGGAGCATGACCCGTTCATGAGCTTTGCACCCGGGTTCCTGAATTGCGCAGTACCGGTATTGATCAGTTCACCTTGGGACTCAGCAGCGCCTTGGATGCGTCAGTATCCATATCCGCCTTCGTGATTACCGTGACGCCGGTGTCTATGTTCGACGGAGTTGATTTCCCCCGCGAGGCGTCGAGGGCGATCTCGACCGCGTCATGGCCCTCACGAAACGGGTTCTGGACAGCAAGCGCGTAAATTACTCCGTCAGACAGCATCTTCACTGTCTTGTCGTCGCTGTCGAAGGATACCAAAGTAATCCGGTTCTGCGCCTTGTTCTCCGCCAACGCTTGGCCAGCGCCCTGTCCCATCACCAGCGCGTTGGCGAAAACGCCGACAAGCTTGGGATAGGCGGTAATCAGATCATTCATGTTGTCGAGAGCTGTTGTCGCCTGCCCGTCAGCCACCTTATTGGCGACAACGTTCAGGCCAGGATACTTGGCCTTGACCTCGTCGACAAAACCCTTGACCCGGCGGTCGCCCGAATCCTGTCCGGCGATGTTCGTCAGCACGGCCACGTCGCCCTCGATCTTCCCGGTCTTTTGCTTGACGCCCTCAGCCAGCACATCGGCGGCAGCGGCGCCGCCTGCGATGTTGTCAGTGCCCAGGAACGACGTGAACGACTTGGTGTCGGCGCTTCCGTCGATGCCGATCACTTTCGTTGACTTCGCGGCCATGTCGATCGGCTTGCCGAGCGCCGAGAATTGCGTCGGGGAAATGACGATGGCGGCAGGCTTGCCCGCGACGGCATTCTCAAGAATAGTGATCTGACCAGCGATGTCGCCTTCCGACTGAGCGCCCAGTTCAGGCACGTTGACGTTGAATTCCTTGCCCGCTGAGCGCGCGCCGGCAAGCACTATCTGCCAATAGAACGACGTGGTGTCCTTGACGATAACCGGAATGGTAGGTCTGTCATCGGCGAGCGCCGTATACGTCTGCGCGGCCAACATCGTGAACGCGGCGAGAATCAATGTCCTTTTTTTCATCCTCTCCTCCCAATTGATATTCGGCGAGCCGTTCCCGCCTTTTTGGACTCTTTTGCCGGTCCGCATCGTGCATCGGGCTCGATCGCGAAATCGGATCTGTCAGGCGGGGTAAAGCGAACGCTACCAGAGCGCGCCTTTATAGGAAAATTGATTGTTTTCCCGCCATATGATAGGAGTTACCGATTATGCGATTGACCTTGGCTCAGCTTGCCGCATTTGAACGGATCGTCAGGCTTGGCAGCTTTCACGCGGCGGCGCAGCATATTGGACTGACCCAACCCAGCATTTCCCAGCGGATTCATGAGCTGGAGGACATACTCGGCGTACAACTGTTCGTAAGGCGCGGGCCGAAAATCAGCGTTACCGCGGAAGGGACCGCCTTGATCGCCTACGCCGACCGCATGCTGCAGACCGCGCAGGAGCTGTCGGACCGTTTCCGCAGTCGCAACCCTTTGATGGGCTTACTCCGCCTTGGTCTGACGGAAACCTTCGCGCTGATCTGCTTGCCGGAGCTGCTGCGCCGGCTGGAACTCCACTACCCGTCGCTGAAAACTTCAGTGCAGGTGGGCGATACGGTGGCCCTCAGCCGGCTTTTTTCCGGGCAGCAACTCGATGTGGCCGTTATGTCGGAGCCCGACTTCGCCGAGGACGTCCGGCGAGAACCGCTCGGCACCAACGAACTGACATGGTACGTCAGCCCGGATAGCAGCATCCCGGTCAGAACGCTTTCGCCGGCGGATTTGTGCGCCCATCACCTGATCATACCGCCGCCTCCGGCGCGGATCTATACGACCGCGATGCGCTGGTTTGGCCAGGCGGGCGTCGTCCCGCAACGCCTGAGCATGTGCAACAGCCTTTCCGTTACAATCCCGACGATCGTCAGCGGGCTTGCGGTCGGCCTTGTTCCAGCTCGGGTTATGGCGGACAGGGCCGCGCGTGGCGAGGTGCGCCGGCTGAACGTCTCGCCCGCAATGGATGGCCATAAGGTCGCCATCTGCTATCAGAGCGGCGATGCAAACACCGGCCTACAAGAGGTGATCCAACTTATTCGCGAGTTGGTGGTGGAATATCGCCTGTTCACATAGCCGTCGATGAGCCGCTCGCCGGGCGTATAGTCTTCGTTGGGTTATTTGACGACCGATAGATGAGCGCGGTCGATTGTGAGCGCAGCCGCGCAGACCACGACCAGGCCGTAGCAGAGCGGTTCGTAACCCGGGTCGACACCAACGATGGCGATGCCGACGCGCAGCACCGTGATGATGAGGACGCCGATGATCGTGCGCCCATAGC
>JBAUXQ010000071.1:0-3386 GCA_049584355.1 Roseiarcus sp.
GGGGGCTTCAGCGCCTCGTCTGTGTAAGCCGCGCCGTTCGGATCCGCGAGAACGCGGCGCAGGATCGAACGGTAGCGCAACGCGAGAGCGGCCCATTTTCCCGCCACCGACAGAAAGTCCCACGCCCGCCAGGGATAGAACACCAGCGGGTTCACGACCTTCAGCCGATGTCGGCGCTGGGTGCGGATCTTGCGTCGGACATAGCCGAATTGCAGCGGGTGCACGCCCTCGATTCGCGACGAGCCCGAGAACACCGTCATCGCATCGACGATCTTGCGCGGATTGATCCCGCTCGCCACCGCCCGGCGCAGCACGGTCTCGACATGCGCGTCCGAATAATAGCGCGCCCAGGCGTCGCGATAGACGCCGCGCCATGCGTCCGCCGACATGATCGCATGGTCGGCGCAGACGTGCTCGAGATCGTAGTTGTTCATGTCCTCTTCCATCCGCGCGCCTTTGAGATGGAGGACCTTGTGGTCCTCCGACCCGGGCAAGGGCGTGAGAAAGAAGAATTCGAGGATGTCGATCGGCAGTTCGCGCTTGATGGTCTCGATGTCGCGGGCGATCGATTCCGGCGTGTCGGTTGGAAAGCCGAGGATGTAGCCGGCCCAGGTCATGACCTTCGCACGGCGCCACATCTGCAGCATGTCGCGATATTCCCAGATCTTGTTCTGGCGCTTCTTGGCCCCCATCAGCGACTGCGGATTGATGTTCTCAAGCCCGATGAAGACGGCGTTGCAGCCGGCTCGCGCCGCCTTGTCGATGAAGCCCGGTATCCTGTGGCAGAGCGTGTCGACCTGGAGCAGGAGCCTGATCTTGAAACCCTGGTTCTCGCGCAATTCGATCAGGCGGTCGAGGATCGGCTCCCAGTTGCGGTTGCGGGCGAAATTGTCGTCGGTGACGAAAAAGCGGGTGACCCCCTGGGCGGCGTTGGCGCGCACGACCGCCTCGACGTCGTCGGCGGTCCGATAGCGGGACTTGCGCCCCTGGACGTTGATGATGGTGCAGAAGCTGCACTGGAACGGGCAGCCGCGGCCGGCGTCGAAACTGGTGTAGTGCCCCGCGACTTTGGTCACAACGGTGCGCGGCAGGACGGGAATCGCCGCCGCCGCCATGTCCGGCATGTCGTTGAGGTAATTGTACACCGGCTTCGCGGCGCCGGCGTGAATGTCCCTGAGGAGGTCAGCCAGGCGGCCTTCGCCCTCCCCCGCGTAGAGGATGATCCCCAGCGCCTGCGCTTCTTTCAGGTCCGGCGGCAACTCCGGCAGCATGGCGATGCAGCCCGAGACATGGAAACCCCCGACCGCGACCGTCACGCCGCGCTTGCGAAACTCCCGCCCGATGTCGAGCGCGCGCGGAAACTGATTCGACTGAACCCCGACCAGCGCGACCATTCCTTGATCGCCGAGGATGCGCTTCGAAACGCCGGGAATGTCGACGATGGTGTTGCACTCGTCGTAGATCTCGATCTCGATATCGACGTCAGGACCAAGAATGCGCTCCGTCGCGCATTCGGCGAGCAGGCCATAGACGCTGGCCAGGCTGTTCGAGGGGATCGTCGAGCGCCGCCATTGGATGACATACCCGTCGTCGTCGTAATGGGACGGCTTGATCAAGGCGATCGTGAACTTGCGTTGAGGCATGCCCGCCCTTGGGAACGTCGAACCGGCGTCGATTCAAAAGCCCTTAGCATAGGGCGGACGCGGAGCGAAGCCTGATGACCAGCAACGGACTGCCGGCGAAGCACCGCCCTGTCATGCCCGCGAAGGAGCGTGTGAAGGAATCGCATTTTTGTGTTTGGAGGGGGTCAAGTCCCTGTGGCTCGCTTAGCGATGAAGGCGGTTTGGGGTGGCGAGGGGAAAGGGTAATGGCCTTGTCGAGCGCCTCATGGGGTTTCGATCCTCAGACGGTGAGCGGCGAGGAGATTGTTCGCGAGCGCATGCCAGAGCGCGTGAGCCTTGGCCTTGATGAGCCCGCGCACGGCAAGAAAACCGAAGCCATGGTTCTTGCGGTCGGCGTTGATCCGCTCGATGCGCTTGCGCAAAGCGTAAACCGTTTTGCCCGCTTCGCTCGCCATGCGCTCCCGCCACGCCTTGAGGCAAAGGGGTTCTTTCGCCCGCTTTCGGATCCGCCGCGCCAGCGTGGCAGGCTTGACGTTCTCCTTTTCGTTTGGGGGTGGCGTATAGACGCTGACCGGACCGGCCGCGTGAGCGGCGAGCGCAACGATGTCTTCGCTTGTGGCGTAGCTGGTGTCGACCAGCAGTCGGCCGGGCGTCCGGCCGTAGCGGCGGACGATGTCGTCGACCATCGGCTCCGCCAGGCCCGCATCGTTGCGCCGGTCGGTCACCTCGATCGAGACGATGACGCCCTCCTTCGGCGCGGCGGCGATTTGGGCGTTGTAGGCGGGACGAATTGCGCCGTCGGGAAAGCGCATGAAGCGCGCCTCGGGGTCGGTCGTCGAAGCCTTGGGCGCCTTCTTCCTGGCCTCGTCCTTGACGTGCCTCGCAGCGCGCGACTTGCGTTCCGCCTCAAGCCGTTCGAGCGCCGCCCGCGCTCTTCCGGCGCGCTCATGAACATCACGCGCCGCCCGCTCCCGCGCGGCTTGCCGTCGACGCGTCGAAGCCCCCGGATCGCTCGAAAGCTCCTGCTGGAGGGCGGCCAACCGCTCGCCGACAGCCGCTTCGATCTTGAGCAGTTTTTCGCCCGTCCTGAAGGATTCCTTGCCAGCGCTGGCGCGAACTTTCGTGCCGTCAACGGCGATCTCATCAAGGCTGATCAGCCCCTCGGCGATCAGCGCCGTCACGCTTTGCGTCAGCAGCCGATCGAGGATCTCCGCCTGCCCGACCCGGAAATCAGCGAGCCCGTGATAGTTCAGCGGCACGCCGCCCGCCAGCCACCGATAGGCGGCGTCGCTTTGGGCAAGCCGCTCCAGTTCGCGCGCCGACCCCACGCCCTCGATCGTGGCATAAAGCCACAGCGAAAGCAGAACCGCAGGATCGGCGGCCGGCCTTCCTGCTTCGCCCTCGCGCGAGAGAACCTGATCGTAAAGCTGCGAAAGATCGAGGCTCTCGATAAAACTCCACACCAGGCGCGCCCGATGGCCCGCCGGCAGCAGACCCTCAAGATCGATCATATCCCAGCGCAGCTGACGCCGATCCGGCCGCACCACCCGAGCTTCTCTCATCGCCGATTCACCCCGCACATCAGCGATGACAGAATCACAGCCCAACCGAAAACGCCAATTCCTTCACACGCTCGGAAAGCGGGCATCCAGAATCGCCGGGCGCTTGCGTCTCAACGATTGGCAGCCGCGCCTGTAACTGGACCCCCGCTTTCGCGGGGTGACATAACGCACGGTCGCCCGCGTGCGTAGCATGTCCTATTGC
>JBAUXQ010000072.1:0-12760 GCA_049584355.1 Roseiarcus sp.
CGGCGGCGCGACGTGACGGCAGGCGTCAAAGACAAAGGCGCACCGCGGCGAAAACGCGCAGCCGCGCGGCCGATCAAACTGTCCGGGCACGACGCCGGGAATCGCCGGCAGGCGCCGCTCGGTCGCCCGCTCCGGCAACGCCGCCAACAGCGCGGCGGTATAAGGATGATGCGGATCGGCGAACAGGGCGCGCGCGCCATTCATCTCCATCTCACGCCCGGCGTACATGACAATGACGCGGTCGGCGGTTTCGGCGACGACCCCCATGTCATGGGTGACGAGCACCAGCCCCATGCCGTTGTCGCGACGCAGCCGCATCAGAAGATCGAGGATTTGCGCCTGGATGGTGACGTCGAGGGCGGTGGTCGGTTCGTCCGCGATCAGGAGCTTGGGGCGGCAGGCGAGCGCCATCGCGATCATGACCCGCTGGCTCATGCCACCCGAAAGCTGGTGGGGATAGGCGCTCGCGCGGCGGGCGGGGTCGGGAATGCCGACTTCGGCCAAAAGCTCGACGATGCGCCTGCCGCGCTCGGCGCGATTAAGACCAAGGTGGGTCTTCAGCGTTTCGCCGATCTGAAAGCCGACGGTGAAGCACGGATTGAGCGACGACATCGGCTCCTGGAAGATCATCGCCATGTCCTTGCCGGCGACGCGCCGGCGCTCACTCGCGCGCATGGACAGGAGATCCGCGCCGTCGAACGCCATGCGGTCGGCGGAGACGGTCGTGGTCGGAGGCAGCAGTCCCATCGCCGCCAGCATTGCCACCGATTTGCCGGAGCCGGATTCGCCGACGATCGCCAGGACTTCATTGCGCTCGAGCGTCAGGTCGAATCCATCCACCGCCGTGAACGCGCCATGCCGCGTCGCGAACGAGACGGAAAGATTGCGAATTTCGAGGAGCGGCACGGAAGAGCGTGATGAGAGCGATCAAGCTTGTATCATAGACTTATAGCGACCGAGATCGAATGTCCAAGGCTTGTGCTCAGTCACGCTCACGCCGTCAGCGGGGGCCGGCTCGCAGGCGGTCCAGTGGATTCGTTGATTTCGCGCGCCGCCTAACCGGCCTTGTCCGCCGCGAGTGTCTTGGCTTTGATCACGCCGAAAATCTCGGATTCCTTTACGATCAGCCGCTCCTCGCCGTCGATGATGACGTCCGTTCCAGTCCACTTCGCGAACAACACTCGATCGCCGACCGTGACATCGAGGGGGACGATCCTGCCCATCTCGTCCCGAGCGCCCGGACCAACGGCCATGACTTCGGCTTCGACTGGCTTTTCCTTGGCGGTATCGGGAATGATGATCCCGCCCGGGGTTTTCTCCTCGGCTTCGATGCGTCTTAGCATCACCCGGTCGTGCAGCGGCGTAAAGCCTTCCATGATTTAGTCTCCCTTCCGATTCCGCGCTCACATCTAGCGATTAAGAACCCAGAGCAGGACGCTGAACGCGACGCTCATTAACAGGCAGCTGACGATCGGGAAGTAGAACGTCACATCGTCCCGCCGGATGATGATGTCCCCGGGCAACCGGCCAAGGCCAAGGCGGCTGAGATAGGGCCATAAGAAGCCTATCAGCGCGATCGCAAGGCCGACTTGGATCAAGAAGCGCGCCATCTCGAAAGAGCCTCGGTTGAGCTGGAAGACGCCGCCGCATTGGATATACCCCTGTGACGGAACATGCCGCTGCCGTGACGACCAGGAATAATCGAACGAGCCCGCTTTGTTCGTCGCCGGGCGCGTCAAGAGGTCTGGGCTACAGCAACAGGTTGAAAATCCGATTGGCGTGATCCCAATGCTCGGAATGCGGATGCTTCAGCCCCGGATCAATGATCTTGAACGCGCGTGCAAGCGCGACGCTCAAGCCGCCGCCGATTTCCCGGAGCATCCCTTCGGTGTCGTCGCTGTAGACGAGTCCGAGCGGCGGCTGCTTCTCGAGCCGATCGAGGATCGGCTGCAGTTCGATCGTCTCGTCCATTTTCTTGAAAACCTTGATGCATTCCTGCAGGCCAGCGGTGATCGGCACGTTCCAGGGTTCTATGATCAGATCCCCGCTCCACCTCGCGTTGGCTTCGCCGCGCACCAGAAGGGAGTAAATCCGCTTATCGAGGAACTCCTCGTAGCGCTCGAGGTCGGCCTTACCTAGTTCGAGTTCGGCCGCGACACGAAACAGGCGCTGAAACCGCGTGATCGCCGTCGGGTGCGGCGGCGGCATCTTGTCGGGCGGTAGCTCAGCGACCATCGGCGCTCAAGCCTGGCTGTGATAGGACACAAGTGTGACGCGAGATGGCGCGCCGTTCCATGACGGGCGTCAAGATTTCATTCGCGCGATCGAACAAGCGAGCGCCATGGGCGGCGCGGGCGGCGCCTCTCAGCCCCGCCGCATCTTGGGATCGAGCGCGTCGCGCAGGCCGTCGCCGGTGAGATTGATCGCGAGAACGGTGATGAGGATCGCCAGACCGGGGAGAGTGACGATCCAGGGATCGGAGCGGATGAATTCGCGCGAGTCGGCCAGCATCGTGCCCCATTCCGGGGTCGGCGGCTGGGCGCCGAGACCCAGGAAGCCGAGCCCCGCCGCCTCGAGAATGGCGCTCGACACGCCAAGCGCGGCCTGCACGATGAGGGGGGCGAGGCAATTGGGCAATACCGTCGAATAGGCAAGCCTGAACGGCCCGACGCCGGCCACGCGCGCGGCGGTCACGTAGTCCTTGCTGAGTTCGCCGAGCGCCGAAGCGCGCGTCAGCCGCACGTATTGTGGCAGGTAGACGATTGTCACCGCTATGATGGTGTTGGCGAGGCTCGGGCCCAGAACCGCGACGACGAGAACGGCAAGCACCAAGCTCGGCACGGCCAGAATCAAATCCATCAGCCGCGTTATGGCGACGTCGAGGATCGGACCGGTCATGGCGGCGGCGAGGCCGAGCGTGACGCCGATGACGAACGACACGCACATCACCGAGAGACCGATGAACAACGACACCCGCGCCCCGAAGATGAGGCGCGACAGCATATCGTGACCGTCGCCATCGGTTCCGAGCACAAATCGCCACGAGCCGCGCGCCTCCCAGACCGGCGGCGCCCGCACGGCGTCGCGAAACTGCTCGATCGGCGAGTGGGGCGCGACGACATTCGCCGCCAGGGCGAGCATGACGACGACACCGAAAACGGCGAGGCCGAAAACGGCGCCTCGGTTCTCGCGGAACGCCGCCCAGAACGACGCCAGCGGCGAGGGCTGGGCGAGGACGGCCGCCGCGTCTTCTCCAATCGGGGTGGTGAGCGCGGCGGCGTCAGCGGCCATGGCGAATCCGAGGATCGATGACCCCGTAGACGAGATCGACGATCAGGTTGACGCCGATGACGACGGTCGAGATCAGCAAGACGCCCCCTTGCAGCGCTGGATAATCGCGCCGACCGATCGAATCGATGAGCCAATAGCCGACGCCCGGCCAGGAGAAGATGGTCTCCGTCAGCACCGCGCCGGCCATCAGGCCGGAAATCGAGAGGCCGATCACCGTCACCACCGGCAACAGGGCGTTGCGCAAGGCGTGCACCCCGATGACCCGGCGAGGCGTCAGCCCCTTGGCGCGGGCGGTGCGCACGTAATCCTCGTTCAAGACCTCGAGCATCGAGGAGCGGGTCATGCGGGCGATGACGGCGAGCGGCACGGTGCCGAGCACGATCGCCGGCAGGACGAGATGGCGCAGGGCGTCGAAGAAAGCGCCCGGCTGATCGGACATGAGCGCGTCGATGGTCATGAACCCGGTCGGCTGGTCGAACGAGTAGTTGATGAGGTCGATGCGGCCCGAGACCGGCAGAAGCCCAAGCCTGACCGAAACGAACATGATCAGGAGCAGGCCCCACCAGAAGATCGGCATCGAATACCCGAACAGCGAGATCGTCATCAGCGCCTGGTCATAGACCCCGCCGCGCTTGACGGCGGCGAACGTCCCGGCCGGCACGCCGACCGCGATCGCGAACACCATGGCGAAGAATGAGAGTTCGAGGGTCGCCGGGAACAGGGTCAGAAACTCGGTCAGGACCTTCTGCTGCGACGACAGCGAGACGCCGAAATCGCCATGGGCGAGGCGCCAGACATAGTCCAGAAACTGCTTCCAGATTGGCTGATCGAGGCCGAGCTCATGACGGAAGTAAGCCAGCCTCTCCGGCGACATGCTGCGCTCGCCGACTCTGACCTCGACCGGATCGCCTGGCACCAGCCGGATGGCGACGAAAGTCAGGAACATCAACGCCAGAAAGGTCGGGATGGTCAGCGCGACGCGGCGAAGGAAATAGGCAAGCATGGCCGATCCGAGAACGACGGGCTCCGCCCCTGACGGGACGCGGCGGAGCCCGGACCGGCCTTACTGGAGGTCGACGCCTTCGAACGCGTGCGTTCCGAGCGGGCTCTGCTTGTAGCCGGTCACATTGGAGCGCATGGCTTCGAACACGATCGAATGGGCGACCAGCAGCGACGGCGCCTCGTCGTGCTCGATCTCCTGCATGCGCTGGTAGAGCTTGGCGCGCTCGGCCTGATCGGTGATCAGGCGCGCCTTTTCGAGCAGATCGTTGAACTCGGCGTTGCACCATTTGGAATGATTTTGGCCGGCCGGTTTGCCGTCCGGGCAGCCCAGCAGGAAGAAGAAGTTGTCGGGGTCGCCATTGTCGCCGGTCCAGCCCATTTGCCCGGTCATGTCCTCGCCGGCCTGCATGCGCTTGCGATATTCGCCCCATTCGAAGGTGACGAGCTTGGCGTTGACGCCGATCTTGGCGAGATCCGCCTGCATCATCTCGCCGATCCGCTTGCCATTGGGATTGTAAGGGCGCGACACCGGCTGGTACCAGAGATCGATATCGAGCGGCGTCGTGACGCCGGCCGCAGCCAGCATCGCCTTCGCCTTTTCCGGGTCGTAGACCGTGTCGGGAATTTTGTCGTCATAGGACCACATCGTCGGCGGGATCAGCGTCGTCGCCTTCGATCCCGCGCCGAGATAGACGTCCTTGATGATGGCGTCGCGATCGATCGCCATCGACAGGGCCTGGCGCACCTCCTTCTTGTCGAACGGGGGCTTCGTGGTGTTGAACGCCCAGTAGGCGATGTTGAGGCCGGGCGCGTTGATCACCTTAAGGGAGGGATCCTTCTCCATCTCCTCAAGGTCGGCTGGCCTTGGATAAGCGTTGACGTGGCACTCGCCGGCCTTCAGCTTGGCGTAGCGCGCCGTCGCGTCGGGGGTAATGGCGAAGACGAGGTCGTCGACCAGCGGCTTCTCGCCGTAATAGTCCTTGTTCGCCTTGTAGCGGATGACCGAATCCTTCTGATAGGCGACGAACGAGAACGGACCGGTGCCGACCGGCGCCTGGTCGAACTGCTCGGGCGTCCCCTTCTTGAGCAGGAAATCGGCATATTCGGCCGAGCCGATCGCCATGAAGTCCATCGCCAGATTGGCGAGGATGGCGACGTTCGGCTCCTTGAGCTTCATGACGACGGTGTAATCGTCCGTTTTCTCGACCGAATCGAGCAACTTCGCCATATCCATGTCGTCGAAATAGTCATACTTGCCGCCGGAGACCTTGTAATAGGGGTTGTCGGGCTTCCACTGCCGGTTGATCGAGAACAAGACGTCGTCGGCGTTGAAGTCGCGGGTCGGCTTGAAGTCCTTCATCGAGTGGAACTTGACGCCCTTGCGCAGATGGAAGGTGATCGTCTTGCCGCCGTCCGCGACTTCCCAGCTCTCCGCGAGGCCTGGCACCACCTCGGTCGTGCCGCGCTTGAACTCGGTCAGGCGGTTATAGACCGGCCGCGCCGCGTCGAAGCTGGTGCCGGTGGTGTTGATCGCCGGGGTGAAATTCTCCGGGCTGCCTTCCGAGCAATAGACCAGGGTCTTGGCGGAAGCTAAGCCAGCGCTCGCAAGCAAGGCCGCCAGTCCGACGCCGGCAAACGTGAGGGCTTTCATGCAACTCCTCCTGAACGAGCTCGCGCCGCGAGCGTCGGCGCCATCGAAGCCCTTTTTCGCTTTAAGCGCAATGGCCGTCGCGCGGCTACGACCGTGTTATCGGCGCGGCGAGCAGCGCTTTGAGCCGGGCGATCAAGGCCGCCGGATCGCCTGAAACCGCGACCTGCTTGACCCGGCTTTTCAAGCCTATGACGACCCGAACCTGCGAGGCCGGGGCGCCGAGCCGATCCGCCACCAGCGCGCACAGCGCTTGATTGGCTTCGCCGCCTTGCGGCGCGCTCCGCACCCGCGCCGCGAGCACCAACGTTCCGTCGCCGAGCTGAGCAATGCCATCGATGGCGTCGCGCCCGCCTCTCGGGGTGAGGCGGCAAACGACGACCACGCCGTCTGTCGTCCGGCGCCAAGGGTCGCCTGCCGCCGTCATCCGCCCTCGTCCCCGTCGTTTAGCGGATGCAGGTCGCGCACCATCGCTTTGGCGCGTTCGTCGAGCACATGGGTATAGATCTGAGTGGTCGAAATATCGGCGTGGCCGAGCAGGTCCTGCACCACCCGGAGGTCGGCGCCGTTCTGCAAGAGATGGCTGGCGAAGGCGTGGCGAAGCACGTGCGGGCTCACGCGCTTGGAGTCGATTCCCGCAGCGGCGGCGACACGTTTGAGATCGCGGGCGAAGGCCTGCCGCGTCATGTGGCCGCTCGCGCTCGTGGCGGGAAAGAGCCACGGACCCGCCGCCGCGCCGGGGGCGGCTTGATCGAGCAAGGCGCGGAACACCGTCATGGCGGCGCGGGCGGGTCCGGAGAGTGGCGCGAGGCGCTCCTTGTCGCCCTTGCCGGCGACGGCGATGAGCGGCGCCTTGGTCGTCGCCGTCGACTTCTTGAGGCTGAGCGCTTCCGACACCCTGAGGCCCGAGGCGTAGATGAGTTCGATCAGGCAAGCGATGCGCGCCGCCTCCAGCCGTTCGCGCAATGGGCGCTCCGTGACTTCGAGCCCCTCCCGCGCGGTCGCGATCAGGCGCTCGACTTCCGCCATGCTCAGGAGCTTGGGCAGCGGGCGCGACCGGCGTGGACCCTCGACGGCCAAGGTCGGATCGTCGGGGCGCCATCCTTCGGCGTAAAGAAACTTGTGAAATTGACGGATCGCCGACAGGCGGCGCGCGAGCGATGCGGCGCTCAACGACTGTGCGCCGCGCGCCGCCAGAAACCCGCGCACGCATGATGGGTCCGCCTTCAGCGCGCCCATGCCCTTGGCGGCAAGATAGGCCTCGTAGTCGGCGAGATCGCGCCGATAGGCGTCGATGGTGTTCAAGCTCGCGCCGCGCTCGGAGGCGAGCGCATCGAGAAACACGGTGACGTGAGAGGCCGCCCGCGTCTTCATTCTGCCCGCCTAGTCTTCCTCGAACAGGGTCGGCTCGGGTCCCTCTCGCCGCGGCTCGGCGAGGCCGAGATGGCGGAAAGCGTGCGACGTCAATAGCCGTCCGCGCGGCGTGCGCTGCACGAATCCGAGCTGGATGAGATAGGGTTCGATGATGTCCTCGATCGCGTCTCGGGGCTCGGAGAGCGCGGCGGCGATGGTTTCGACGCCCACTGGACCGCCGCCGAACTTAACTGCGATCGCGTCGAGATAGCGCCGATCCATCTGGTCGAGACCGATCACGTCGACGTCGAGCAGCTTGAGCGCGCGGTCGGCCAGCGCGCGGGTGACGGTCATCGCCCCTTCGACCACGGCGAAATCACGCACCCGCCTGAGCAGCCGCCCGGCGATGCGCGGTGTCCCGCGCGAGCGTCTGGCGATCTCGTTCGCGCCATCGTCGGCAAGGGCGAGGCCGATCACCCTGGCGTTGCGGGCGACGATGCCCTGAAGTTCCTCGGCGGTATAGAAATTGAGCCGGATCGGAATGCCGAACCGGTCGCGCAAGGGATTGGTGAGAAGCCCGGCGCGTGTCGTCGCGCCGATCAGGGTGAACCGGGCGAGGTCGATCTTCACCGAGCGCGCCGCCGGCCCCGCGCCGATGATGAGGTCGAGCTGGAAATCCTCCATCGCCGGATACAGAATTTCCTCCACCGCCGGATTGAGGCGGTGGATCTCGTCGATGAACAATACGTCGCGCGGCTCGAGATTGGTGAGTTGCGCCGCCAGGTCCCCAGCCTTGACGATGACCGGCCCCGAGGTCGAGCGGAAATTGACGCCGAGCTCGCGCGCCACGATTTGGGCGAGCGTTGTCTTGCCGAGCCCAGGCGGACCGACGAACAGCACATGATCGAGCGCTTCGCCGCGCGATTTGGCCGATTGAATGAAAACGCTCAGATTCTTGCGCGCCGCCTCCTGGCCGGCAAAATCGGCAAGGAACTGCGGGCGGATCGCCGCCTCGTCCTCGGGACGCTTGTCGGCCGAGACGAGGCGGCGGGGGGCGTCGGCCACTTCAGGCTCGCTCGTCGGGCGGAGCATCGGCCTCCGGGCGCGCGAATTCCGGCCGCATGGTCAGGCCGAGGAGGTTCGCGGCGAGGGCGCAGACGAGGCCCGCGATCGCGCCGCAAGCGACGAATGCATGGCCGAGCGTCACTCCGATTCGATCGGGAGAGGCCGCGTCGATCCATTCGGCGGCCGGCGAGCCCGGGTTGGCGTCGACTGCCATCTCGAGCGACGCGCCCAGGGGCGCGAGGCGCAACGCCAGCCCATAGGCTATCAGTCCGCCGATCAGGGCGGCGACGAGCGCGCGCGGCCAGCGCTCGGGCGCGGCAGCGTCCCAAAGCGCATAGAGAAAGCCGGTCGCCGCGGCCGGTCCGATTCCGACGACATAGGCCGCGATCAGTCCGACGGCATGGCCAAACAAGGCGGCGATCAAGACCAGAAGCGCGATCGTGTCGGGCGTGATCGTCGGCTTGAACACCACGGAAAGGGGAATGAACATCGCCCCGCCGACTCCCGGGCCCAGAGCCGCGAACAACGCGACGATGCCGATCATTGGGATAAAAAATGGGCGCGCCGGCTCGCTCATCGATCGATCATTCTGCCGGAATTTCGGGTCACTGCGCCAGCTCCTTCAAGCCGGCGCGAACCAGGGTCGCGGTCTGAGCATCTTGTCCGAGCTGAGCCGAAATCCTGGCGACCGCGGCGGCGGCTTGCGGATGGGCGTAGCCGAGGCCGACGAGGGCGAGAATCGCGTCCTCGGCCGCCCTCGTGAGCTTCGACGCGCGCTCGAAGCCGGCCTCCGAGCCGGCGAAATCGGCGGCGGCGAAAGCCGGCGCCTTGTCCTTGAGCTCGAGCACCAGCCGGGCGGCGAGCTTCGGGCCGACGCCCGGGGCGCGGGCCATCATCGCCTTGTCCTGCCGGGATATGGCCGCGCTCAGGGCTTCCGATGACAAAGCGCCGAGAATCCCGAGCGCGACCTTGGCGCCGACCCCCTGCACGCTTTGCAGCAGGCGAAACCAATCGCGCTCTGCGGCGGTGAGGAAGCCGTAAAGCCTGATCGCGTCTTCGCGCACATGCGTCTCGACCAGGAGCTCCGCCGCTTCGCCCGCCGATGGCAGCGCCCGCAGGGTGCGGGGAGAAGCGGAAACGCGATACCCCACCCCGTTGACGTCGAGGATCAGAGCCTCTTCCTCGACGCTGTCGACGACGCCCCTGAGCTTGCCGATCATGCCGCGCCTCGCGCCCGCGCCGCCCGATGCTGGGCGTGGCAGATGGCGACCGCGAGCGCATCGGCCGCATCCGGGGTCCTCGCGGTCGAGGCGGGCAGCAGCATCCTCACCATCATCGCAACCTGCCGCTTCTCCGCATGTCCGACCCCGACCACGGTTTTCTTGATCAGGTTGGCGGCGTATTCCGCCACCGGCAGCCCGGTCAGAGCCAGCGAGGCGAGGGCGGCGCCGCGCGCCTGGCCGAGTTTCAGCGCCGACTGAGGATCGCGATTGACGAACGTCTCCTCGATCGCCGCCTCGTCCGGCCCCTCACGCTCGACAAGCCCGGTCAGCAGACGATGGATCGCCGCCAGACGTTCGGCGAGCGAGGCTGCGGCGTCGGTCTCTATCGAGCCGCAGCCGATGAAGCTCAGCCGCGACCCAGCGGCCTCGATCACGCCCCATCCGGTCGTGCGCAGGCCGGGATCGACGCCGAGAATGCGAATCGCGCCGATAGTCATTGGATGTGTGATATACGAATTCCGGCGCCGACGCATTTTGACGCTTTTGCGCCTATCGCGTCGCTTCGGTCAGGCGCGCGAGTTCGTGCTCGATTGACCTGAGCTCAACGAGCGCGGCGTCGAACGCGCGAAGTCCGATAGCTCGCCAGACGCTGCTTGCCCGCTCGGCCAAATTGTCGACGATCAGCGGCAGCTGCGCCGCCGCGGCGACTGCGCCCTTCTCATTGATGAGATAGCGCCGGTTGAGGGCGAAGAGGACTTGGGCCGCGCAGGCGATCGAGCGGAACGCGCATCCAGCAATGTAAGTCTGATCGCCGCCCGGGACAGCCGTTTGCGCGTTTTCGATGCTGAACAGAATCTCCCACTGGAATCGGCGAATCAGCGCCTCGCGCAGTTTTTCCGGGTACGGAACGGTCATCGCCTTCAAAGCAGCGATTGCGCCCTGGCGATCGCTGAGTGGCCGGCAAAGCGCGATTTCGCCCATCCAGATCGCCGAGCAGAAGCCATGCGGATGTCCCGGCTGATACTCCATGGCGATGCGGCCGCTGCGGCAGTCCCGAATGACCCTTTCGACCGACTCGATCGGCCGATAGAGGAGGTCCACCTTCTGGCCGGCGATCCTCAACCAGCCGCCGCCGACGATCCACGGGCCCCACCCGCCGACCTCGGTCAACGCCGCGTCGCTCGGATCATCGACCAGACCCTTCACCGCCGCGAGCAGCCGGCCAACATCGAGTCCGGCGCTCTCGCTGAAGTAGAGGCCAAGATCGTAGTCGGAAGTCGAACGAGCGGCGCCCCTCGCGCGCGAGCCGCCGAGCACAATCGCGACCGCATCGGGGATGGCGGCGAGAACCGGTGCGACGCGGTCCAGAAGCGGGTCGGGCGTTTCCATCTTTTCACTAACGCCAAACTGGGCTCATTCGGATACGAGCGCTTGGCCAATCCCGTGTTTGTATCCACCGGCATTCCCAATTCTCCATCTTGGTTCGCCGGCCGGCCCTGCGATAGCCTCAAGGTCGACGAGCCGGCGTGATTCGCGAGGAGCGGCGTTGAGATCGACGAAGAAGGAGTTCGCCGCGACGCCGCCCCCGGCAAGGACCGCGCCGCATTTCCATTTCGAGCGCGAGGCTTTCGGCTGCGGCCATCGGTGGGTCGCGGGCGTCGATGAGGTCGGGCGCGGCCCACTCGCCGGGCCGGTCGGGGTCGCGGCGGTTATTCTCGATTCCGACAATCTGCCAGAAGGGCTCAACGATTCGAAAGTGCTCCAGGCGCCCGTGCGTGAGTCGCTCTGCGAAATCATCTTCGCCAAGGCGCTGAGCGTCTCTGTTGTATTCGCCAGCGTCGAGGAAATCGACCTTTTCAATATTCGCGGCGCTGCGCTTCGGGCAATGACGCGGGCTGTCGCGGCCTTAAGCATGCGTCCGCACTTCGCGCTGATCGACGGCCGGGATTTGCCGGACGGTCTCATCTGCCCCGCGCGCCCGATCATCGACGGCGATAGTCTTTCGATGTCGATCGCCGCCGCCTCGATCGTCGCCAAGACGATGCGCGACGCGCTCATGCGCAATCTCCACCGCGACTATCCACACTACGGCTTTGCCGAGCACGTCGGCTATGCGACAGCCGCCCATCGCCGGGCGCTGGCGCTCTCCGGTCCCTGTCCATATCACCGACGTTCCTTCCGGCTCGGGCCGGAAGAAGACTGACCCGTTGTCCAAAAAAGTTTCAAAAGAGTTGAGCTTAGATATCCTTTAGAATGACTTAGGTCGTACGAAAACGACACAGCGGCATGGGCGGCCGCATAACCGGACCTTTACTTAAAATCGAACATAAACGACGCGCCGGCTCGAACGATCCGGCGATAGCGTCGAGTGGTTTGTGTTCATGCGTAGCGCGCGCGCCGGAGCGTTCCGCCTCCCCGCCCAGTTTCAGGTTTCGCGTACTGGCGGCGGCGAGGCGAAACGCCCGGCCGCAATCGTTCGGGCGCTCGGCGACGGGCGCAAGGCCGAGCGCGATTCGATCCTCCTCGGCGACTGCGTGGCCGAGATGATGCGGCTCCCCGAGGCCTCAGTCGATCTCGTGTTCGCCGATCCGCCCTATAACCTGCAGCTCGAAGGCGCGCTGTCCCGCCCCGACCAGAGTCTGGTCGACGCGGTCGACGACGCCTGGGACAAGTTCGCCGATTTCGGGGAATATGACGCGTTCACGCGCGCCTGGCTCACCGCGGTCCGGCGGATTATGAAGCCCGCGGCGACCCTCGTTGTCATCGGCTCCTATCACAACATCTTCCGCGTCGGCGCCATTCTCCAGGATCTCGGTTTCTGGATCCTCAACGACATCGTCTGGCGCAAGGCCAATCCGATGCCGAATTTCCGCGGCCGCCGCTTCACCAACGCCCATGAGACCATGATCTGGGCGGCGCGAAGCGCTGACGCCAAGGCTTACACGTTCAATTATGAGACGCTCAAGGCTGGCAACGAGGATTGCCAAGTCCGCTCCGACTGGTTCCTGCCGATTTGCTCCGGAGCCGAGCGGCTGAAGGATGAGACGGGGCGCAAGGTCCATCCGACGCAAAAGCCCGAGGCTCTGCTCATGCGGGTGCTGCTCGCCGCCTCCAACGCCGGCGATCTGGTGCTCGACCCATTTTTTGGCTCCGGAACGACCGGGGTCGCCGCCCGGCG
>JBAUXQ010000073.1:0-4202 GCA_049584355.1 Roseiarcus sp.
TTGTCGGACTTCCGGCTGATCTTGTCGATCTCGTCGATGTAGACGATCCCGCGCTGCGCCCGTTCGACGTTGTAGTCGGAAGCCTGCAGCAGCTTCAAAATGATGTTCTCGACGTCCTCGCCGACATAGCCGGCTTCGGTCAACGTCGTCGCGTCGGCCATCGTGAAAGGCACATCAAGAATGCGCGCGAGCGTCTGCGCAAGCAGCGTCTTGCCTGAGCCGGTCGGACCGATCAGCAGGATATTGGATTTCGCCAGCTCTACGTCGCCGTGCTTGGTGGCGTGATTGAGCCGCTTGTAGTGGTTGTGAACGGCGACCGACAGAACGCGCTTGGCCTGGGGCTGACCGATCACATAATCGTCGAGAACCTTGCAGATTTCGCGCGGGGTCGGGATGCCGTCCTTGCTCTTGACGAGCGCGGTCTTGCTCTCCTCGCGGATGATGTCCATGCACAATTCGACGCATTCATCGCAGATGAACACCGTCGGGCCGGCGATGAGCTTGCGGACCTCGTGCTGGCTCTTGCCGC
Organism: Roseiarcus sp.; assembly: GCA_049584355.1. Classification (GTDB taxonomy): domain Bacteria; phylum Pseudomonadota; class Alphaproteobacteria; order Rhizobiales; family Beijerinckiaceae; genus Roseiarcus. Next base: position 530 of record JBAUXQ010000073.1, read on the forward strand.
AGAACGAGCAATAGAGCGTATTTTTGGCGTCGCCTTCGGCCTTGGCCATCGCTTTTCTCCATCTAGGCCGCTTCCGCCGAAGCGAGTCGTCAAACGCCTGAGCGCGCAGCCTAACCAAACCACCCTAACGAAACGTAGCCTTCGACCCTGCCTCGCCGTCCCCCGCTTCAGTCCGCCTCCCGCCTGACGCAATAGCGTCAGTTTGCGATTTGACAAGCAACCACCAAATTGCACGCAAAATCAAGCCCGCGCCGCGAAATTCATGGCACGGCGCCGAAACCCGGTTGGCTTATAAGCTCGATCGGCCAGCCGAGCTAAACTTTGACCTCTTCCAACTCGACCGCGCGCTTGACCGTCACCTCGTCGACGATTCCAAACGCCTTCGCCTCCTCAGCCGACATGAAATGATCGCGATCCAGCGTTCTTTCAATGGCTTCGTAGGACTGGCCGGTGTGGTGGACATAAATCTCATTGAGCCGCCGCTTGACCTTGAGAATGTCCTCTGCGTGACGCTGGATATCCGAGGCCTGGCCCTGAAAACCCCCGGATGGCTGATGAACCATGATCCGGGAATTGGGCAGCGCGAATCGCGATCCCTTCTCTCCGGCGGCAAGCAGCATCGAGCCCATCGACGCCGCCTGCCCAATGCACATGGTCGTCACCTTGGGCCGGATGAACTGCATCGTATCGTAGATTGATAGCCCCGCCGTAACCACGCCACCCGGAGAGTTGATGTAGAGAGCGATTTCCTTCTTCGGATTGTCCGCCTCGAGAAAAAGCAGCTGGGCGACCACCAACGAGGCCGACAGGTCATCGACCGGCCCGATCATGAAAATGATGCGTTCGCGCAACAGTCGCGAAAAAATATCGAACGAGCGCTCGCCCCGCGCCGACTGCTCGATCACGATCGGCACGAGGTTGTTGGTGTAATAGTCGACAGGATCGCGCATGGGACCTTTCTTTCGCCGGATCTGGCCGGCTCGCGGCTGTGGCCTCAAAAATCAACATAGGCGCCCAGGGCCGTCCCGAAAAGGGGCCGCCCACCCGCCTGCGGACTGACGCGAAGCCCGAAGTTTCGATTTGGACGCCTCGCAGCGATCAGGCCACGGGCGGCCGGCTTTCAATCGCCGGCGGGCTTGGGAGCTCGTCGTCGATCGGCTTGAGAAGCTCGTCCTTGGTCACCTTGCGTTCCTCGACCTTGGCGAGGCCGAGGATGTGGTCGACGACCTTCTCTTCATAAATCGGGGCGCGCAATTCAGCCAGCGCCTGGTTGTTGTTGCGATAGAAGTCCCACACCTGCTTTTCCTGGCCGGGAAAGGACCGCGCCCGGGCGATCAGCGCCTGGGTCATCTCGTCGTCCGAGACCTTCACCTCAGCCCTCGTTCCGACCTCGGCGAGCAGGAGCCCGAGCCGGACCCGGCGTTCGGCGATCTTGCGGTAGTCGGCGCGCGCGGCCTCCTCCGTGGTGTTCTCGTCTGCGAAACTGCGGCCTGCGTCCTGCTGCTCGCGCGTCACCTGCTCCCAGATCGAGTCGAACTCCTGGTTGACGAGCCCCTCGGGCAACTCGAAGGAATAGAGCTGATCGAGCTTGTCAAGCAGCTGGCGCTTGAGCTTGTCGCGCGAGGCGCGCGCGTATTCAGAGGCGAGCCGGTCGCGGATCATCTCCTTGAGCTTGTCGAGGCTTTCGAAGCCAAGGGTTTTGGCGAATTCGTCGTCGATCGCGAGCGGGTCGCGAGCGGCGACAGCCTTCACGGTCACTGCGAAATCGCCGGTTTTGCCGGCGAGCGCCCGCACGGCGTACGTCTCTGGGAAGGTCCCATTGATCGTGCGCTTATCTCCAGCGGCGACGCCGATGAGCTGTTCCTCGAATCCTGGAATGAAGGTGTTTGAGCCCAGCGCCACCTGGATGTCCCTGCCCTCGCCGCCTTCGAACGGAACGCCATTGATCGTTCCGTCGAAGTCGACGGTGACGCGGTCGTGGATCTCCGCGCTCGCCTCGGCGGGCTTCACGGTGTAGGTGCGGCGCTCCTGCGCCACCCTGTCGAGCGCGCTCTCGATATCCGCGGGCTCGACGTCGGTGATCGGACGCTCAAGCGAAATCAGCGAAAAATCGCCAATCTCGAACACCGGCAGGACCTCGAGCGCGACTTTGAAGTTGAGGTCGCCGCGAGCCTCGAGGGCGGCGTCGATGGTCGCCTGATCGGTCGGCATCTCGACCTTCGGCTCGCGGGCCAGACGCAAATGGTTGTCGTCGACGATCTTCTTGTTGGCGGTGGCGATGGCCTCCTGCACCACGTCGGCCATCACCGACTTCCCGTATACCCTGCGCAAATGCTCAACCGGCACCTTGCCGGGCCGGAAGCCGTTGATTCGGACCTTGGCCTTCAGTTCGGCCAATTGCCCGTCGAGCTTGGCCGCCAGGTCGCTCGCCGGGAGCGAAATGTCATATTCCCGCTTGAGCCCTTGGCTCAGCGTCTCGGTCACCTGCATCTTGCGTTCCGCCTTGTCGTCGTCGCAGCCAATGGCCGCGACTGGCCGATATCTCTCCGTCGTCCGATCGTCACTTGGTCCAGCGCGCTCGCCGCCGCGAAGGAAATGGTGCGGGCGGAGGGACTCGAACCCCCACGACTTACGTCACCGGAACCTAAATCCGGCGCGTCTACCAATTCCGCCACGCCCGCCGCAAGCGCCGGCTTGACGAGGCGGCATTGCTTCGGGCGCGCTCTATATCAGCTTGCCCGGCGCGCGCCATAGAAAAAAGCAGGTTCCCGCGCCCGCCGGCTCATTTGCGGACCACGACGGCGATGGCGATTGTGAACAGGCCAGCCGCGAGCAGAAGACCTGTTGCGCCCTTCGCGCGCTCCGCTAAGAACAGCGTCGCTAACGAAAAACGCGGCAGCGCGACGCAAACGGCGGCAAATCCTAAGGATGCCATGAACTTACGCCCGGTTACGTGCTCCTCGCCAGCCGAGCCGCAAATCTTGGGCCAGCTGGCGCGTCCCAGAATGGCGCAGCAAGCGTCAGGCCAGAGCCGGCGCGCGGTCCTCGGCGGCGGACTGGCGGCCGCGGCGTGGGGCCTCAGCAGAAGGGCCGGCGCGGATACGCCTGCCCTGGCGACCGATGGTTTTGTCGCCTTCGAGGCCGCGCCGGCGCAGCTTCAACTGGGGCCGCCCGCGGCCGAGGCGGCGGCGACTTTCGCCTACGGAGGCGCAATCCCGGGCCCGCTCCTCAAAGTCAGACGAGGCCAGGAGCTGAAGTTCAAGTTCGCCAACAGGCTCGCCGAGCCGACGACGCTGAGCTTTCCGGGCTTACGGGCGTCGAACGCGGGCGCCGGCGTCGGCGGCCTTACGCAGGAGCGCCTTAAGCCCGGCGCCAGCACCGAAATCCGCTTCGTTGCGCCAGACGCCGGCTTCAATCTCTACCTTCCGCATGCGGGCTTGTACGACGCCGCGCAGCAGGGACGCGGGCTCTTCGGGCCGATCATCGTCGAGGAGACGGTCAAGCCCGACGTCGATCTGGATGCCGCGATCGTGCTGTCGGATTGGAACGTCGACCCCAACGGGCAGATCAGGGACGACTTCTCCGACCCCGCCATCGGCCGAGGAGGCGGGCGCCGGGGCAGCCTTGTGTTCGCCAACGGCGCCGCCGCGCCGCTGAAACTCAGCGCCCGGCC
>JBAUXQ010000074.1:0-2106 GCA_049584355.1 Roseiarcus sp.
TCGCGGGCGCAACCCTGCTCACGCGCGACGCGCGACGCTATCGCGCCTATTTTCCTGAACTGACGCTTATTGCGCCCGACGGCGAATAGGCCGGAGAAGCCCGGCGCGTTTGCTTTGATGTCGCCTCCGGCGCCTCTCACTATCCCCTCTCCTTTGGGAGAGGGGCAGGGGTGAGGGTTTGCGGCGGGTGTCACAGAGCAGGTCGGCGACCGTAAGCGCTCGCCGATATTCGAGAAATTCAGATTTTTCGACAATTGCTTTGGAGAAAGCGAAATCTGCGCTATCATCCCCATCGTCATGCCATTCGAGTTTGGTCATGCCATTCGAGTTTGTGAGAGCGATTCCCGTCAACGCCTGCGGCGGCCTTCCCCGGGCGTCGAGCCGCATAAATCACGTGTCTGTTTAGGTCTTTGTGCCGAGAGCCTGCCGCGAAGGCTATTTTTGATCCCGAGTCCCAGCATAACCCATTGAAAAAACTCAAAACGGAGAAGCGGACTGAAGGAGATTGAAGCTTCTTTCGTGCAAAAAGTCTGCTCCCGGCAGGGCCGCGGCTCAGCTTGTGAAGGCTTCGGAATCGTCTTGGGCTTGCGGCTCGCCGGTCAGCGCCCGACGCCGGCGATCTTCGCCAGGCCCAGATTGAAAGCCCGCGAGGTCGCGGCGGCGAAGTCGCCCTTCAGCGCCAGCGCCCGCCGCTCGATCAGGGTCCAGGAGAGCGCGGCGACGCCAAGGGTGATCGCGGCGGAGACGAGGATCATCGCGATCAACGGCATGCCGGGAAAGAGGAACGCAAGCGTCTGCTGGATCGGAAAAGCGTAGATATAGACGCCGTAGGAACAGTCGCCCCAGTCGTTGAACGCGAGAACGCGTCCCTTCGGCAGATAGGCCAGATGGAGGACCAGCGGCGCCAGGGAAACGACATAGACGACGAAGAACGCCTGCTCGTTCACCGACGCAATGAGAAGGCAGGCGAGCGCCGCGAACAGGATGGCGGGCCGCATCGGAACCTTGTCGCGCCACAGATAGAGCGTCGTTCCATAGAGGAACATGAACACCCTGGTGTCGGCGGCGTTGAAGGGGGCGCCGAACAGGCGGCCGCGCAGGATGAGGACGAGGAACGCGCACGCCGCGATCGGCGCGGCGATACTCATCGCCCTCAGGCGAATGGCCGGCGCCGCGGCGAGCACGAGCCAGCCGGCGGCGAGATAGCAATAGAGCCGGAGCTCGATCGGCAGCGTCCACAGCGAGCCGTTGAACTCGCCATGAAGCGGGTTCGTCTCGAACACTCCGGGCAGCGAATAGCGGACGCCGCCGATCAGCGTCGCGCACTTGACGAAATAGTCGTGGGTCTTGGGCGAGGCGAAATAATCGGCGAGCGGCAGCGTGGTCAGCGCCGGGGCGAGAACGAACACGGTGAGGATCAGCATCACCCAGATCGCTGGATAGATGCGCAGCGCCCGCGCCCACAAGAAAGCGATCACGTCGCCCCGGTTGACGAGGCTGCCGGCGACCAGAAAGCCGCTGGCGACGAAGAACACGTCAACCGCCATTTCGGCCAGCGACAAGCCGAGATGGTCGAAGAAGAATTCCCGCGACGACGGCAGTCCGAGCGCCGCGACGCTGTGGCTGAACAACACCGACAGCGCCGCCATGAGGCGGATGAGGTTGAAGTTGTTGTCCCGGCCGACGGCGTATTCGGATAGTCGCGCCGCCGGCCTTGACGGTTGGTCGACGGCGCGGGCCGGCCGGCCCCCGGCGGTCATTCCGCCGCCCGGACCGGCCGTTCGGGCTGGGCGAGCCGCTGCGCCTTCAATAGATCGGCGACCATGAACGCCATCTCGATCGACTGCTCCGCGTTGAGGCGCGGATCGCAATAGGTGTGATAGCGATCGTGCAGGTCGGCCTCCGAAATGGCGCGCGCGCCGCCGGTGCATTCGGTGACGTTCTTACCCGTCATCTCGAGGTGGATGCCGCCGGCGTAAACGCCTTCTGCGCGGCAAATGGCGAAGTAGTTGCGCACCTCATGGGCTATGCGCTCGGTCGGCCTCGTCTTAAAACCGCTCGAGGTTTTGATCGTATTGCCGTGCATCGGGTCTGAGACCCAAAGCA
>JBAUXQ010000075.1:0-5351 GCA_049584355.1 Roseiarcus sp.
GGCTTGGGCGCCGCGAGCGACGGCGCCTTTACCGGTCGGTCGCGCACCTACGAGGCGCGCCTCGCCGACGGGCGCTGGCTTCAGGTCAACGAGCGCCGGACCCGCGACGGCGGCTATGTCTCGGTCGGCGCCGACATCACCGCGCTGAAGGAACATGAGCAACAGCTCATCAGTTCCGAACGGCTGCTGCTGACCACCGTCGCTCAACTCAAACAGTCGCGGCGATCGCTCGAGGAGCAGGCCCAGCAGCTTGCCGATCTCGCCGAACGCTATCACGAGCAGAAATCGCGGGCCGAGGCCGCCAACCGCGCCAAGGCGGAGTTCCTCGCCAACATGGGCCACGAGTTGCGCACGCCGCTGAACGCCATCATCGGCTTCTCGCAGCTGATGGGAAGCCAGACCTTCGGGCCGCTGGGATCGCAAAAGTACCGCGAGTATTGCGCCCATATTCTCGCCGGCGGGGAATACCTCCTGCATGTGGTCAGCGACGTTCTCGACATGGCGCGACTCGAGGCAGGCCGCGAGCGCCTGTCTTACGCGCGCTTCCGCGCCGAGCAGGCGGTGAGCCGGGCGGTGCTCGACATCGCGCCGACGGCGCGCGAGAAGCGTATCGCGGTCAGGGTCGAGGTCGGCCCGGATGTGACGGTCGAAGCGGACTCTCTGGCGGTCGAGCGGATCCTCACCACGCTCATGCGCAATGCGGTGAAATTCGCGCCCGAGGGGGGCGAAATTTCGATCGGCGCCGTAACGGTGGCCGAGCTGGTCCATTTCATCGTCGAGGATAATGGCCCGGGCATCACCGCCGAGGATGTCGCGCGCCTGGGCCGGCCCTTCGAGCAGGGCGACGTCGTCATGGCCAACGGCATGAAGGGATCGGGGCTCGGCCTGGCGATCGCCAATTCGCTGGTCGAGCTGCATGGCGGAACGCTGCGTCTCCAGTCGCGGCCGGGCGAGGGCGCGGCAGCGGTCGTCACCCTGCCGAGGGTCCAGCGGGGCTTACGCGCGATTGCGATGGCTCGCGTGGCGTGAGCGATAGGGCGCCCGGCGGGCGCGTAAGGACCCATCTCCGGCATTGCACCACGATTACCACCGAGTGATTCCCGCGCGACGCAAGGAACTTCTACGCTGCGGACGCGTAGTGCCATGGGTCGTTGTAGTCATTAGGCGAACGCCTACCCTGGCCGGGCAAGGGCGTTTGACAGGGGCTATGGCGGCCCACCGCCGCGGCAGGCCCGTTGACATTTATTCTTCGTGATGCACAACTCGCGTTTCGGGAACCTTGCCCGGCCGTCTTTGCAAGGGGAACACCAATGCAGCGAACTTCGACACCCGCCGGAGGCTGGGCGGCGAAACTGCTGGCCGGGACAACGGCGCTGACCATCGTCGTGGCGGCAGGCAGGGCTGAGGCAAGCGTCGTATTCGACATCACGCAAGTCGGCAGCAACGTCGTCATTACGGGCAGCGGCACGCTCGACTTGATTGGTCTTACATATAAATTTTCGACCTACGCGCCGACGGAGGTTGTGCCGTCTTTGAACACGGTTCTTATTGGGCCTGCAGATGGCGCCGTAGATGTCTGGTCCGGCTTCACCAGCTCCCCGGCGACCTTGGGGCCGGGCGGCACTACCCTTGCGTCCAGCGGCACCGGCGAGACGTTCGGGATTAATGACATGGCATTGGACGTTCCCGGCGGCTACACTTCCGGCGAATCGCTCTTCGGCTCATCGACCTTCGACAACACGACGATCGCGTCGCTCGGATTCACGCCGGGGACCTACGTCTTCAGTTGGGACAGCAGCGGCGTCGGCGCCCCAGTCGAAGACGACAGCATCACGGTCCAAGTCGGCCCCGCCGTTCCCGAGCCCTCGACCTGGGCGATGATGCTCCTCGGCTTCGCAGGCCTTGGCTTTGCTGGCTATCGGAGAACCCGCAAGGCGGTATCGATCGCGGCGTGATATTCGGCCTTGTTGCTTCTTGGGTTGGATCCGCGGCCGCCGGCATCGCGACGTGTTGAATCATCAGTCATGGGGCGACGGGTCGCCGCGCGGCGGCCTGCCCTCGGGCGTGGTGGCGGCCGGGGGACGCCTGAAGACGAAGCGGGCGCGATCCCAAACCTCAAAGCCATCGAAGGGGCCCTTGCGCTTTGAAGCGAGCGTGTGAGCCCTCGCGATTGCATCTTCGTCGGAGAGTCCAAGGGGTAGTATCTCGACGCCCGCAATACGCCCGCCGCGAAGGAAATAGCACCGCATGAGCTGCGCTCCCGCGTTGACGAGGGAGTTCGCGATTCCTTGAGATGAAAGGCGCGGCGGCTCTCAGTCGCCGAATGCGGCGATCGGCTAGCCTAGCATGATTGCGGCGAGCCGTCCCACAAAGGAAACCCCGCGCCGGGGCTTGCCGGCGCGGGGGCCGATTGGCGCGCTCTCGGCTGGGGCAAGAAGCGCGTCAGGCTATCCAACCCGACTGGCGCCAGGTTGTTCCGGTCAAGAAAAAAAGCCCGAGTGGCCGCCGCCAGGGCTTCGGCTCCCACTACTCGTGAGACTGCTTATGGGCCGTAGTTGTATGCTCGGTTCTCGCGCAGCGGAATCGGCGACGACATTTCGCCGCCCAACGATCGCTCTATCTCCACGACAGCACTGTTTTTTAGCACTGAGCCAACCCCCTGACGATACACCGCCGCGCTCGTCCGCGCTGTGACGCCGCTCACTGCTGCCGCGGCAGCGCTGTCCTATTGTCATGTGTCCGGACGGCGGTGGGCTTTTCCGGGCCCTCGGGGGAGCGCGTCCAGAGCCTGAACTTCGGCCATCGGCGTGAGATTGGATCGAGCGGCAGCGTCGGTCATCACAGCTCCAATGGACGGTGACGGCGCTCGATCGGGACGCGGTCCGACCGATGGTGGTCACGGAGGATTGGAGCGATGGGTAATGTACATCAGTTGCGGACACCTGGGCGGCGCGCGTTCGAAGAGGACGAGCCGTTTACGGAAGCGGGGGAGCCGTCAGGCTTGCACAGCTTGGCGCGAGGTCAGGAGGATGCAACCAGTGTTTTCGGCGGTTCCGCGGCGGACGCCGATCCGTTGGCGAGCGGGCTGACGGTCGAGGCGACGGTGAAATGGTTCAACGCCGAGAAGGGGTATGGCTTCGTCGAGCTGACGAGCGGCCGAGGCGACGCGTTCGTGCATCTCAAGACCTTGCGCCAGATCGGACGCGAAACCCTGCCCTCGGGCGCGAAGCTTCGCGCCGTCGTCCGGTCCGGCTCCCGAGGCGCGCAGGTGGTGCGGGTGATCGAGGTCGACACGACGAGCGCCGTCGAACGGCCTGAGCGGCCGCGACGGTCGACCCCGGACGCGTCGACCGCCATTGATTTGACCGGGAAGGTCAAGTGGTTTGACGGTTCGCGCGGCTTTGGCTTCGTCGCCAGCGACGACTTCGGCAAGGACGTGTTCGTCCACAGCTCGATTCTCGGCGCCGCCGGCGTCTCCAGCCTCGCCGAAGGTCAGGCGGTCTCGATGCGCGTCGTCGAGACGCCGAAGGGCCGGGAGGCGATCGCGATCACCCTCTAGCGGCAGGGGCCGCTTTCAGCGCCCGTCCCGTGCGGCGAGAAAGCAAAACCGAGGGCCCCAATTCGGGGCCCTTTCTCCGCTAGCGGGGCTCAAATCTCGAATTCGACGCCGATCTCCATGATCTGCGAGCCGGGGATCTTAAAGAACGCTCCGGGGCGCTGGGCGTTGTGATGCAGAAACGCGAACAGCGCCTCGCGCCATCGCGGCAGGCCCGGGCGCCGCCCAGACGGAATGATCGTCTCGTGCCCGGTATAGTAGATCGCGCGGGTGAGATCGAATGTCTCGATCCTGCCCGTCGCCATCGCCTCGGCGATTCGCTCGGGGATGTTTGGCTCCTCCATGAAGCCGAAACGCAACTCGAGGCGCGTTATGCCCTCGGCGAGCGGCGCGACCACGAATCGATCATGTTCCGGGGCGCGCGGCGCCTCCGTCATGTTGGCTGCGACCAGCAACACCTGTTCGTGCAGGACATGGTTGCAATTGACGTTGTGCGATAGCGCGAGCGGCACGCCTTTGGACATTCGCCCGAGCACGATTGCGGTTCCAGGAATGCGGAGCGGCGGATCGCGGCGCAGGCGGGCGATGAACTCAGAACTCCGCTCGCGAATCTCGAGCCGCACCGTGTCCATGACCTCCTCGCCCTTGCGCCACGTCAGCATCAGGAAACAGATGACGAAGGCGATCAGTAGGGGGTACCAGCCACCGTCGAAGAGCTTGGTCGAGGTCGAGGCGAAGAACAGGAGGTCAAGGACGAGCAGACTGCCATTGACGATATAGACGACGAAACGATTGTGCTTCCAGTGGAGGGCGACGAAAGTGGCCAACAGCGTCGTGATAACCATCAAGAGCGACACTGCGATGCCGTATGCGCCGGCGAGAGCGTCCGATGAGCCGAAGCCGATCACCGCAGTCAAGGCGCCGATGGCGAGCGCCCAGTTGACGAAGGGGACATAGATCTGGCCGATCTCGCGGCCTTCGGTATGGACGACTCTCATTCGAGGCAGAAATCCGAGAGAGATCGCCTGCTGGGTCATCGAATAGGCGCCGGAAATGACCGCCTGCGAGGCGATCACGGTCGCCATTGTCGCCAAAATGACGAGTGGGATGTGGGCCCATTGCGGGGCGAGGGCGTAGAAAGGGCTGTTGAGGACATCAGGCGAGTTCGGCTCGGCAAGCAGCAGGCCGCCCTGGCCGAAATAGTTGAGGGTCAGCGCCGGGAGCGCCACGCCGAACCAGGCGACGCGGATCGGCAGGGGGCCGAAATGGCCCATGTCGGCGTAGAACGCCTCACCTCCGGTCACGGCCAGAAAAGCGCCGCCGATCACCACCAGAGCCAGCGGCCCGGCATGCCAGAGATAGGTGATGGCCGCCAGCGGACTGAGAGCGGCGAGCACCGCGGGCGATCGCATGATACCGATCACGCCGAGCGCGCCGGCGATGATGAACCAGACCAGCATCACCGGTCCGAATATGCCGCCGATGAACGATGTGCCGTTGCGCTGGATGAGAAACAGGATGGCGAGGATGACGACGGTCAGCGGGACGACCGCGCGATCCAGTTGCGGAGCATAGATCTTGAGGCCCTCGATCGCGCTCAAGACCGAAATCGCCGGCGTGATCGTGCCGTCGCCGTAGAGCAGGGTCGCGCCGACCAGGCCGATGACAACCATCGCCGCGCGCCAGCGGTTTCGCTTGGCGCGGCGCGGGCTGACCAGCGCCAGCAGCGCCAGGATGCCGCCCTCGCCGTGATTGTCGGCGCGCATGATGAGGATCGCGTATTTGAACGAGATGA
>JBAUXQ010000076.1:0-3493 GCA_049584355.1 Roseiarcus sp.
CGCCAGATCGTCCTGCATGGGCTGGGCGGCCCGGGGCAGAACAAACTCAAGGTCGCGCGCGCGCTCGTCGTGGGCGCAGGCGGCCTGGGCTCGCCGGCTCTGCAATATTTGGCTGGGGCCGGGGTCGGGACGCTCGGCATCGTCGACGACGACGAGGTCGCGCTTTCCAACCTGCACCGCCAGATCATCCATGGAACCGGCGATATCGGGCGGCCGAAGACGGAGAGCGCGGCCGCGGCAATTCAGCGCATCAATCCGCATGTTGCGGTCGAGCCGCTGGCCGTGAGGCTGGACGCGGCCAACGCCCGGCCGGTGGTCAGCCGCTTCGATGTCGTGCTCGACGGATCGGATAATTTCGCCACCCGCTACGCCTTGTCTGACGCCTGCTTCCATGAGCGTCGCCCACTGGTCTCGGCCGCGCTCGGCGAGTTCGACGGTACGCTGACGACGCTCAAGCCTTACGAGAAGGGCGCGGACGGCAGGCCGAACCCGACCTATCGCTGCCTCTTTCCCGATCCGCCGGAGCCGGGAACCATCCCGACCTGCGCCGAGGCCGGCGTGCTCGGGGCGCTCGGCGGCGTGCTCGGCTCGCTGATGGCGCTCGAGGCGATCCGCGCGATTGTCGGCGGCTTCGGCGACGGCGACGAAGGCCTGGTCGGGCGGCTCTTGATGATCGACTCCCGCGCGATGCGGTTCGAGACGCTGCGCTATGCCTGGGACCCGGACAATCCGCTGAGCGGGATCCGGGCCCCCGCCGAGGCGTCGGCCGCGCCGGACGCTTAGGCCCTCATCTGGCCCATCCTTCCGGACGCCCCTCGGCTCGACCGGCTTCAGACGTCGTCGGAGCCGCCGCCGCTGTCGTCGAAGGACGAACCATCCGAACCGTCGAAGGTCGAATCGTCGAGCTGGTCGAAATTGGCGTCCTGAACGCCCGGCGCCCCGGGGTCGAACGGCTGCTGGAAGTCGGCGTTGTCGCCGCCGGGGGCGCGGTCGTAGAAGTTGTTGATCTCCGTGACTTCCGACGGATTGCCGGAGAGTCCCGCGCCGCCCAAGCCGGCTCCGCCAACGCCGCCGCCGCCAAACAGTCCACCGCCGCCGCCATGGCCGCCGAACAGGCCGCCCAAGAGGTTGCCAAGGACGACGCCGCCGGCCACACCCGTCGCGGTCGAAGCTGCGTTTTGCAGAAAGCCGCCGCCGCTCGAAGGCTGGGGCTGGCCCCATGGGCCGGGCTGCGGCGGATAGCCTTGTGGAGGCGGCGGATAGCCCTGGGATTGGGCCGGAGCGTAACCCGGCGGCTGGGTCGGCGCGTATCCCCGCGGCGGCGGGGGCGCCGGCGCGCGCTGGTAGGCCTGTGGGTCAGGATCCGGCCGGGGTGGAGCGGAAGGCGCTCCGCCGAAAATCGACTTGCCGAGATTGCCGAGAAAACTGCCGTGTTCCTGGCTCTGCTCGGCGGTCTGCTGCGCCGCCGCCTCAAGTTGTGAAATCCGATTCGCCGCGGCCTCCAGGGCCTGCTGCTGGACAAGCACGGTTTGCGATAGCACGTAGGGCGCGTGGGGCGCGGCTCGAACCGCGTCGTTGATGAAGGATTCTGCCTCGGCGTCGCGCGGCGTCGCGGCCGCCGCGTTGACGCGCTGGAAAAGGCCACCGAGCATCTGGCGTTCTTCGGGGGTCATGTCGCTCTCCCTGCAGGCGGAGCGCCCGCGCCCGGCATATAGCGACGCTCGCGGCCAATCCAAGGCTGCGATGAGGGTTTTTCGCTGTCGCGCGGGGCGATCACCGATACCGACCGGCGCCGGGCGGCGCGCCTTTACTCAGGCCTGCCGATCGTTTAGGCGAAGGCCGCCAAGGCTCCGGTTCGGCTTCTTGTTGCTGCGCCGGGGCTTCGCTTGTCCAAAAAAGGCGGAAGAGCAATCGAGGATGGCCAATGTAGTCGTTGTCGGCGCCCAGTGGGGCGACGAGGGAAAAGGCAAGATCGTCGATTGGCTGTCGGTCGGCGCTGACGTCGTTGTGCGGTTTCAGGGCGGCCATAACGCCGGCCACACGCTGGTGATCGACGGCAAGACCTACAAGCTGGCGCTGCTCCCCTCCGGCATCGTACGCCCGGGGAAGCTGTCGATCATCGGCAATGGGGTCGTCCTCGATCCGTATCATCTCATCGACGAAATCGAGAAATTGCGCGGCCAGGGCGTCGAGGTGACGCCGGCGAACCTGAAGGTGGCCGAGAATGTCCCGCTGATCCTCTCGCTGCACCGCGAACTCGACGCCCATCGCGAATCGGGCGCCGCCGGCGGGGCCAAGATCGGCACCACCAAGCGCGGCATCGGCCCGGCCTACGAAGACAAGGTCGCGAGGCGGGCGATCCGGCTGATGGACCTCGCCGATCCGGACACGCTCGACGACAAGATCGACCGGTTGCTCGCCCATCACGATCCGCTGTGCCGGGGCCTCGGGTTGCCGTCGCCGAATCCCGCCGCCATACGCGACGAATTGGTCGCGGTCGCGCCCAAGGTTCTGCCGTTCATGGCCCCGACGTTCGAAATTCTCGACAGTGAACGCCGCGCGGGCAAGCGCATTCTGTTCGAGGGCGCGCAGGGCGCCCTCCTGGACGTCGATCACGGAACGTATCCCTACGTGACGTCCTCAAACACCGTCGCGGGCAACGCAGCGACCGGCTCGGGGCTGGGGCCGAGGGCGATCGGCTATGTGCTCGGCATCGCCAAGGCCTACACGACGCGCGTCGGCGGCGGCCCGTTCCCGACCGAGCTCGACGACGATGTCGGCCGTCTTATCGGCCAGCGCGGCCGGGAATTCGGCACCAACACCGGCCGACCGCGCCGGTGCGGCTGGTTCGACGCCGTGCTCGCGCGCCAGGCGGTCCGCACCTGCGGCATCGACGGCATCGCGCTGACCAAGCTTGACATTCTCGACGGCTTTGAGACTATCAAGGTGGCGACGCGTTACCGCCTGAACGGCGAGGAGATCGAGTATCTGCCGGCTTCCCAATCCGCGCAGGCGCGTATCGAACCGATTTATGAGACGATCGAAGGCTGGAAGGGAGCGACGAGCGGAGCGCGGTCGTGGGCCGACCTGCCGGCGCAGGCGATAAAATATGTGCGCCGAATCGAGGAACTGGTCGGCGCCCCGGTCGCCTTATTGTCGACGAGTCCTGAGCGCGACGATACCATTCTTGTGCATGATCCGTTTCAGGACTAAGGGACCGTTCGCGGGTTCCTGCAGAGCGGTTGAGCTGACGCTTTATGGCTGATTATCATTCGCTGCTCACGCGCGCCGTCGCCAATTTGCCGAACGGCGGTACGCCGGCGACGCGCGAGGCGATCTATGTCCGCGCCCGCAAGGCCCTCATCGAGCAATTGAGGAGCCTGCGTCCGCCTTTGCCGGAAAGCGACATCGCGCGGGAAGCGAACGCGCTCGACGCCGCGATCGCCCAGATCGAGGCGAGATACGGGTCGCCATACGTCGCTCCGTCCTCCGC
>JBAUXQ010000077.1:0-4772 GCA_049584355.1 Roseiarcus sp.
TTCCTGCTCGTCGCCCATCTCGTGCTGACCTATACCCGCTTCGGCCGCTACGTTTACATGGTCGGGGGAAACCGGGAGGCGGCGGAATATTCCGGGGTCAACGTCCGCTTCATCGTCGGCGCGGTGATGGTCATTTCGGCCATGTGCTCAGGCTTCGCCGGCATGATCGGCGTCGCCTATTTCGGCAGCGCCCAGCAGAACGAATTCGACACCTTCCTCCTCGACGCCATCGCCGCGGTGGTGGTCGGCGGAACCAGCCTGTTCGGCGGACGCGGCGGCATCGGCAATACGATCGTCGGCCTGTTCGTGCTCGGCGTCCTCAACAACGGCCTCGACTACGTGAAGATCGACAGCTTCCTCAAGATCCTCATCCGTGGGCTCATCCTGCTCATCGCGCTCATCATCAACGTCTACGCCGAGCGGCTGCGCACCGCGCGCAGCGGCGAACGGGCCGGCTGAGCGGCGTGGCGACCTACGCTGCCGTGGATGGCTCGCGCCTTGCCGGCGCGCTTGCCGATATGCCCGCGGTCCGTGATCGCCTCGGCGGCGAGTCGTCCCGCTGGCGGATCCGCGAGGTCGGCGACGGCAATCTCAACCTGGTGTTCATCGTCGAGGGCGAGAGAGACAGCGTCGTCGTCAAGCAGGCGCTGCCCTATGTGCGTCTCGTCGGCGAATCGTGGCCGCTGCCTCTCGAGCGCTCGTGGTTCGAATATAGCGCGCTGACCGAGCAGGCTCGCCACGCGCCCGGCCTGACGCCCGAGCTGTTCCACTTCGATCGCGCCCAGGCGATGATCGTGATGGAATATCTTCGGCCGCATGTCATCATGCGCAAGGGGCTTATCGGCGGAATTCGATATCCTCGGTTCGCCGGCGACATCGCGGAGTTTCTTGCCGCCACGTTGTTCAACACCTCGGCGCTGGCGGGAACGGCGGCCACGCACAAGGCGCGCGTCGAGCTGTTCGCCCCGAACACGGCGTTGTGCAAGATCACCGAGGATCTCGTCTTCACCGACCCCTATCGCGAGGCGCCGCTTAACCGCTGGACGCGACCCTGGCTCGATGCCGAGAAGCAGGCGTTCGAGCGCGACAGCGCGCTGAAGGTCGCCGCGCAGGCGCTCAAATTGAAGTTCATGACCAGCGCTGAGGCGCTGATCCACGGCGACCTGCACACCGGGTCGATCATGGTGACTGTCGAGGATACGCGCGTGATCGACCCCGAATTCGCCTTCATCGGGCCGATGGGGTTCGATGTCGGCGCGGTCATCGGCAATCTTTTGCTCGCCTATTTCGCCCAAGGCGGGCACGAGGCGGCGCGCGGCGCGCGCGACGCCTACCGCGAATGGATTCTCGGCGAGGCCGAGAAAGTCTGGTCGGAGTTCCACGATCGCTTTCTCGCGCTGTGGCGAGCCGCGCCTTCCGGCGACGCCTATCCCGCGAGCCTCTTTCCTTCCGACGACGATCAGGCGGCGATGGAGAAGGAGCGTGGGCGTTTCCTGCGCGCCCTGTTCGAGGACACGTTGGGGTTCGCGGGGGCGAAAATGATCCGCCGCATCCTCGGCCTCGCCCATGTCGAAGACCTCGAGGCGATCGCCGACCCGGAGCGGCGGGCTCGATGCGAGGCCAAGGCGCTGAGGCTCGCGCGCGAGCTCGTGGTCGGCGCCAGGGGTTTTTCGGGTCTCGCCGATGTCGCGGGCGCGGCGCGCGCGGTTCGCGCGGCGGGACCGTGACTTCAGACGACGTCGCGCCTGAGAGCCGAACGGCAGGCGCCTTCGACCGAAAGCCTACCCGGCCCACATCAGGGCGATGTCGCGGCGCGAGCGCAGTCGAGCGTCGGCGGTAACGAGAGTGAGGTCGCGATTGAGGCAATGGGCGACGAGGATGCGATCGAACGGGTCGCGGTTCTCCCCATCAAGGCCGCCCGCCGTCTCCGCGTCCGCCCCGTCAATTGGGAGCTCGGCGAGTTGGTCAAGTTGGTCAAGCGACGGGTCGCGGGCAAAAGCCTATATGATCAGCCAAGACAGGTTTCCGCGCCAGACTAGGAGATCCAAAGATGCGAATGGCGCTCATCCGGGCGAGTTGGCTTGGCGCTTTGCTTCTCGCAGCGGCGACGGCTCAGTCGGCGCAGGGCGGAGGGCGCGTGCTCACGACGTCGGACGTCGTGGCGATCCGGATCCCCGACCATCCGGACCTGGATTGGACCGCGCGCATCGAGCCTGACGGCACGATCAACTTTCCGTATGTCGGCCGGATCAAGGCCGCGGGGCTGACCGAGGAGGATCTCGCGCGGACCGTCGAAAGGCGGCTGGTCGAGCTGAAAATCATTGTCGAGCCTTGATTTAGGACGATAGCCAAGGCCTTAGCAACAGCCGAGGCCAACGCGGCATCCGAGGCTTATTTCACAACCTCCTGCAGCATTGAAATCAGGCCCCTGCATCCCATCTGTAGATGGCTTGATAAAAGCAATGATTGGAACCTTAGACGAATATGCACTGCTCATCGAATACCGAACACGGCCGATCTGAATCCGTACCGCCGCTTCTCGTGTGCGATCTTAAGGCTCAGCTTGCGCCGTTGAACCGCTACGGTCCCTCGGGCCTCGGCGTCGCCATGGCGGAGGGCCTTCGCGCGGCGATAGTCTTGCCAAAGACGATTTACGCCGCCATTCCGCTCGCTGCCCGCGGATTGCTCGCTCGCTGAAGCGGCGTTTCTCAACGCAGCCGACGCCCGGGGTCGGCCGAAAGGCCGCCCCCATCTCCAGGACTATCGCACCAAAACGTTGCGGAACTGCCAGGGATCGCTCTCGTCGATATCCTCGGGGAAGAGGCCGGGGCGACCCGTGAGCGGCGTCCAGTCGGTATAGGCGCCGATGACCGGGCCGAGATACGGCGACTGGATCTCCAGGCAGCGGCGAAAATCCAATTCGTCGGCCTCGACGATGCCGGCGTTGGGATTCTCCAGCGCCCAGACCATGCCGGCGAGCACAGCCGACGTGACCTGCATTCCGGTCGCGTTCTGGTAGGGCGCGAGCGCCCGCGTCTCCTCGACCGAGAGCTGCGAACCGTACCAGTAGGCGTTGCGGGCGTGGCCGTAGAGGAGCACGCCGAGTTCGTCGACGCCGTCGAGGATCTCCGCTTCGCCAAGGATGTGGTGGGCGCTCTGGATCTCCCCGGCGCGGCCGAAGAGTTCATGTAAGCTCAGCACCGCGTCGTCGCATGGGTGATAGGCATAGTGGCAGGTCGGCCGGTAGACCGCCCCGCCTTTCTCGTCGCGCACGGTGTAATAGTCGGCGATCGAGATCGACTCGTTGTGGGTGACGAGGAAGCCGAACTGCGCCCGCGCGGTCGGGGTCCATGAACGCACGCGGGTGTTGGCCCCGGGCTGGTTGAGGAAGATCGCCGCGCGTGAGCCGCTGTTGTGGAAGCCGGCGTTGGCCGGCGCCCATTTCTCGTGCGTGCCCCAGCCGAGCTCGGCCGGCTGCATCCCTTCGGAGAGGAAGCCCTCGACCGACCAGGTGTTGACGAACACGTTGCGCGGCTTCGGGCTCTTGGCGCGCTGGGTGTCGCGCTCGGCGACGTGCACGCCCTTGACGCCGAGGCGCTGGGCCAAGCGGCCCCACTCGTCCTTCGTCTTCGGCTCGGGGCCCTTGTCGCCGAGATCGTGGGCGAGGTGGACGAGGGCCTCCTTGACGAACCAGGAGACCATGCCGGGGTTGGCGCCGCAACACGAGACGGCAGTCGGTCCGCCTGGATTTTTGCGACGCTCCTCCATGACCGTCTCGCGCAGCGCGTAGTTGGTGCGCGCCTCGTTGCCGAGCGACTTGTCGTAGTAGAAGCCCGGCCACGGCTCGACGACGGTGTCGATGTAGAGGGCGCCGAGCTCGCGGCAATAGCGCATGAGATCGAGCGAAGAGGTGTCGACCGATAGGTTGACGCAGAAGCCCTGGCCTTCGCCTACCGTCAGGTATTTCTTGAGAGCGTCGCGATAATTTTCGCGCGTCAGGCCGACATGGACGAAGCGGACGCCGCGCTCGTCGAGGAGCTTCCGGTCGGCGTCGTTCGGATCGATGACGACGAAGCGCTCCTGATCGAACTCGAAGTGGCGCTCGATCAGCGGCAGGGTGCCCTTGCCGATCGATCCGAAGCCGATCATCACGATCGGTCCGGCGATCCGCCCGTGCCGGGGCCAATGCGACATGGCGTCAAGACTCCTTAGCGACTTCAAGGACGAGCGACGCCAAGCGCCTTCGCGAGGCGCTTAAAGCCATGGCCTTGCACGCTCGTCAATAGCGCCGGAGGCTGCGTTTCTGTCGCGAAACCGTCACGAATGGGCTGGCTTGACGCCTGCTATCTTTCCACGGACGCTGCAACGTCGCCGACGAACGAACCGGGGAGCAAACGATGTCCAAGATAAACATCAAGGCCGCTGTCGCGATGATTGTATTGCCTTCCCTCTTGGCGGGAATAGCGCTCGCGGCGCAGGACAGATACACGCTTCAGGTGCCTGGCGGTCTCGCCTTCTCCGAGTTCAGGGGATACGAAAATTGGCAGCTCGTCGCCGTCGCTCACAACGGCGATAAGCTCGACGCGGTCTTCGGCAATCCGGCGATGATCGAGGCCTACAGGTCCGGCATTCCCGAGAACGGCAAGCCTTTCCCCGACGGCGCGATGATGGCGAAGATCCATTGGATGGCCAAGAAGGCGGAAGACCAGCCCGGCGAACCGGTCGTGCCGGGCGCCTTCCATGACACGGACTTCATGGTCAAGGACAGCAAG
>JBAUXQ010000078.1:0-8443 GCA_049584355.1 Roseiarcus sp.
GTTCAAGGGCTACGCCGCCAATCCGCCGGTGCGCAAGCGCAACGCCTGGAGCTATATCGACGCGCGCGACCTCGGCGAAATCGTGCGGCTGTGCCTGGAGAAGGATGGGCTCGGCTTCCAGGTGTTCAACGCAACCAACGATACAATCACGCTCAACATCCCGACCAAAGAGGCGCTGAAGCAGCTTGCGCCAAAGACACCTATCACCCGTGAAATGGGCGAGTTCGAGGCGCCCTTGTCGAACCGCAAGATCCGCGAAGTGCTCGGCTTCAAGGAGAGGCATGACTGGCGCCGGTATGTGAGTTGAGCGGCAAGCCAGCGCCGTTCGTCATAGTGACGAGCGGAGCAACGAAACAATCCAAGAGTCGTAGGGCGCTCCACGTTCCCTGGATTGCTTCGCTTCGCTCGCAATGACGGCGCACTTCGCTCGCAATGACGGCGCACTCGCTTCGATCTGCTCGGAAATCGCTTCAGAAAACAGCGTGGGCCCCGACGCCTTGGGCGTAGCGGGGCCCTGTTTCGCTGCTCGCGAAACTTCTGGGATGTTGCAGATGATATCTCGGCGGAGAAACCGCTTGGCCTTCGCGTCCGCCGCCAAGCATGTTTGGTCAGCGATTTTACAGAGCGCCCTTCCGCTCCGGCATGTCGAGCGGGGACAGCGCTTTGACCCCGGTCACGCCAGGGTCATTCCTTTTGGTCCGGCGGAGTCATGGCTACCCCGTCTTTCTGCCGCGCCTTTAGATCGGCCGGCGGTTGCGTCGCCTTCGCATTGCCTGTTCATGACGACGCGATGACATTGTCGCCCGAAGAACGCGGCTGTCAAATCAAATTTCGCCCGCTTGTGAATAGACGGTTGCGGCAAAACGAAGCGCCTATGCGCTTGCGGCTTCGACGGCCGCGATCGCCGTCATGTTGACGATACCGCGCGCGGTCACCGATGGCGTCAGCACATGCGCGGGCTTCGCCGGGCCGATCAGAATGGGACCGACCGGCAGGGCGTCGGCAATGACCCGGGTCAGCTGCAGCGCGGTGCTTCCGGCATCGAGATTGGGGAAGATCAGCACGTTGGCCTCGCCCTGCAGGCGCGAGTTCGTGATCACGCGCTGGCGGGCGACCAGCGACAGCGCGGTGTCGGCCTGCATTTCGCCGTCGACTTCGAGGTCGGGCGCGCGCTCCTGCAAAAGGCGCAGGGCCTCGCGCATTTTCAGCGCTGAGGGCGTATCGGCGGAGCCGAAGTCGGAATGCGAGATCAGCGCGATCTTGGGCGCGATGCCGAAGCGACGCACGTGGTGCGCACACGCGATCGCCGTATCGGCGATCTCCTCCGCGCTCGGATCGTAACGCACATGGGTGTCGGCGAGGAAATAGACGCCCGCTTGAGCGATGACGAGCGACAGGGCCGAGAGATCCTTCACTCCGGGAGCAAGGCCGATGATATCGCGAATATGGTCGAGGCGAGAGGTGAACCGCCCCTCAAGCCCGCAGATCAGCGCATCGGCCTCGCCCCGATGGAGCGCCAGCGCGCCGATGACGCTTGGCGACGAGCGCACGACGATGCGCGCCACGTCCGGCGTCACGCCCTTTCGCCCCGCCAACTTGAGGTAGGTCGCGACATAGTCGCGGTAGCGCGGATCATCGCTCGGGTCGATGATCTCGAAATCGACGTTCGGATGGATCGTCAGGCCGAAGCGCTTGATGCGGTCGCTGATCACCTCCGGCCGACCGATCAGGATCGGCTTGGCGAGGCGCTCCTCCAGCACCACCTGCGTCGCCCGCAGCACGCGCTCGTCCTCGCCCTCGGAATAGATCACGGTCTTCATCGCCGCGCGCGCCTTGGCGAACAGCGGCTTCATGATGAAGCCGGAGCGGAAGACGAACCGGTTGAGCTGATCGGCGTAGGCGTCGAAATCGACGATCGGCCGGCGAGCGACGCCGCTCTCCATCGCCGCCCGCGCGACCGCCGGCGCGATACGCAGCATGAGGCGCGGATCGAACGGGCTCGGGATCAGCGAGGTCTTGCCGAACAGCGACGATTCCCCGCCATAGGCAAGGGCCGCGACTTCTGACGGCGTCTCGCGGGCCAGCGCCGCGATCGCCGCGACCGCGGCCTTCTTCATCGCCTCGTTGATTTCGCTCGCGCCGGCGTCGAGGGCGCCGCGAAAGATGTAGGGGAAGCAGAGGACGTTGTTGACCTGGTTTGGATAATCGGAGCGGCCGGTGCAGATCATGACGTCGGGGCGCGCTTCGAGCGCCAATTCCGGCATGATTTCCGGCGTCGGATTGGCGAGCGCCATCACCAGCGGGTTGCTCGCCATGAGCTTGAGCATCTCGGGCTTGAGGACGCCTCCAGCCGACAGGCCAAGGAAGATATCGGCGCCGGGAATGGCGTCGGCGAGCGTGCGGGCGCTCGTCTCGCGCGCATAGACCGCCTTCCAGCGGTCCATCAGTTTCTCGCGGCCCTTGTAGACAACGCCCTCGATGTCGCAGACGGTGATGTTCTCGCGCTTGGCGCCGAGCGAGACGAGGAGATTGAGCGAGGCGAGCGCCGCCGCGCCCGCGCCGGAGCAGACAATCTTGACCTCGCCGATCGTCTTGCCGGTGAGTTCGAGCGCGTTGACGATCGCCGCGGAAACAATGATCGCCGTGCCGTGCTGATCGTCGTGAAAGACGGGAATGCCCATCCGGGCCTTCGCCTTCTCCTCGACCTCGAAACACTCGGGGCCCTTGATGTCCTCGAGGTTGATGCCGCCGAACGTCGGCTCGAGCGCGACGATGACATCGACGAGCTTGTCGACGTTCTTCTCCGCCACCTCGATGTCGAAGACATCGATGCCGGCGAATTTCTTGAACAGGACCGCCTTGCCCTCCATCACCGGCTTGCCGGCGAGCGGGCCGATGTCGCCGAGGCCGAGCACGGCGGTTCCGTTTGTCAGCACCGCGACAAGGTTCTGGCGCGCGGTGTAGATCGCGGCGCTGTGGGGGTCCGCCGCGATCGCCTCGCAGGGAAAAGCGACGCCGGGCGAATAGGCGAGCGCAAGGTCGCGCTGATTGGCGAGCGGCTTGGTGGCGACGACCTGCAGCTTGCCCGGCGGGGGCGCGCTGTGAAAATGGAGCGCATCCGCCTTGAGATCGGCCGCGCCTTCCTTGGGCATTTCCGCCTCCCGTCGAGGGCTATGCGGAGACTGTTGCGCCATTCAGCCGGTCAGGACAAGGGCGTGCGGGTCCGACCTACCGTGGCGCGCGCGCCGTCCTATTGCTGCTGGTCGTCCTGCTGCTGCGCGCCTGCCTGCTGCTCGAGCGGCGGTTGCAGCGCGGATTGCTGATCGGCGGGCTGCGCTTCCGCTGCGTCCGGCGCGGCGGGTTGCGGCGCGCTCGGGCCTCTCGCGTCACCTGTTCTCACGACCGATTCCTCGTCGCGCAGAAAAGCGTCCCACTGCTTCTGGGTGCCAAAAAAGGCGTCGCGATCGACATGAACCTGGATGCCGGCGATCGAGCCGTCGGATTGGTATTGCCAAAAACGCCAGGGCCGCGGCCCATATTTGACGGATGGTTGATACTTCGTCGATCGAACCCAGATCGGGTAGTCCATGAAGGCGCCATCCGCAAGGATCGCCTGGTAGAAGTCGACGGTCGTATAGATGATCGGCCGCTTGCCGTAGTGCCGCTCCATCTCGTCCAGCATCACCTTCATCTCGGCGATTGCGTCTTCCTGGGTGAGGTGCCGATGACAGGTCTTCGACGTCGGTGTCGCCTCGACATCGAGGACCGGCGGCAGCGCATCGCCCTCGACCGGAGCGTTCTGCTCGAAGTTGGCCATCTCCTCCATCGGCGGCCGGCACCAGTAGACGAAATGATAGGCGCCGCGCGGCACCCCGGCCGCTTTCGCGCCGGTCCAGTTGGCCTGAAAGCGCGCGTCGGCGTTATCGCCCCCTTCGGTCGCCTTGATCCAGGCGAACTTGACGCCGCTGTTGGCGACCGCGTTCCAGTCGATGTCGCCCTGGAACTTGGAGACGTCGATGCCGTGAATCGGGTAGTCGGTCGGCCTCGGCAAATCCGAACTGAGCGCATCGAGCGGGCCGACGCCGCTGCCGCAACCCGGGAGCGCGGCGGCGAGCGCGAGCGCGACAGCGCTCAGCACGCGGGAAATGAGAATCTTGCCGTTCGGCATCGTCAGCCTGTCAAAATCGCTCCGTGAGCCGTAGTCTCGCCGGACGATCGAGTGTAGCGGTTGGCGCAAATCCTAGAGCGATCCCCGTAACGCTTCGTTAACACGCCCCGCGCACGCCGTCTCCCGACCCGGGCGGACGCGCAACCCACTGGAACCCCTCTATGTCTTGCCGACTGGACCTGTCAATGCGGATTGCGGTTGCGCTGATGGCGGTGGCCGCCGGAGCGAGCGCCGCGGAGGCGCAGGCTTGCGGACCTGACAAGCTCGGAACCTCGCGCTTCGTCGAGGTCGGCACGCACGGCGGGCTCGAGGTGGGCTTGAAGACCTATCCGCAAACGATTCCCCTCGCCGATCATGAAGTGATTCTGACCTTCGACGACGGCCCGGCCGCCAAGACGACGCCGGAGATCTTGAACGCGCTCGCCGATGAGTGCGTTCTCGCGACGTTCTTCGACATCGGCCGTGACGCCGAGGCCCTGCCTGAAATCGCGCGGCGCGAAGTGCTGGATGGCCATACCGTCGCCCATCACACCTATTCCCATCCCCAGCCGACGCTGCGCTACATGTCCGACGCCGCGGCGCGCGCCGACTTGCTCAAGGGCATGATTGCGGTCGAGAAGGCGGCCTACGCCCAGGACTTCAGCGCCGGCGAGCCCAAGGATCTGAAGGACCTCAAGCTGCACGCGCCGTTCTTCCGCTTTCCCGGCTTCGCCGACACCGAGAATCTGCGCGGCTGGCTCGCCGCCAACAACGTCGGCACTTTCGGGGTCGACCTCTGGGCGTCCGACTGGATCAGGATGACGCCTGAGGAGGAGCTGAAACTGGTCATGAGCCGGCTCGACCGGCTCGGCAAGGGCATGCTGCTGCTGCACGACAACCGCCAGTGGACCGCCGACATGATTCCGATGCTTCTCAGCGAACTGAAGGCGAAGGGCTACAGGATCGTTCACATGGTCCCGGGTCCCGGCACGGGCCCGACCGCGCCTGCGCCGAAGGGCTGGTTCTCGGAGACGGGCCGGGTGACGAACGCCTTGAGGCCGCGGTTCGATAAATCCGCCGCCAAGGCCGGCGACGCGCCGATTGTGGTCAAGCCGGCGCCGTCGGAATAGCGAAACGGAGGCCTTCGCGGCGCAGCCGGACTTTATGCGCCTCTTATGCCGGCGGCCCATCTTCCGTCTCGAACGCTTACGCGGCCAAGCGCACATTCCCCTCGTCAAAGCGAGGAGCGGAGAGCCCGATCATGTCAAATCTTTCGTGGGATCCGACGACATCGGACGGATATGAAGATCCGCCAGAACCCGGTCTCGATCGATACGATCCCTGCGAAATCGACCCTCCGGAGCCGACGCAAATCTTCACCCGTCTAGGGCTGTTGCTGATGATCGCGCTCGCTTTCGGACTGACGGCGGAACTGCTCGTTCGGCTGCCGCCCCACTAACAGCACGATCGAAGCGGGCATTGGGTCGTTAAGGACGCCGGAAGCCCGTGCGCCGGCTTGTTCACGAACCGGACCGAGGCGATCCGGTTTGCGATGGTTGAACGCCAACGCCGCCCTCAATCCGTCATTATGCTGCCCGATGGTCTCGAACTCGCCGGACCGCTCGACGAAGGTCATGCGAGCGGTCCGGCGAAGCAGCGTGCGGTGTAAGGGAGCCAGCTCCGGCCGCCCGAGGAAACGTCCAGGCCTGGCAAGCGCCGGAATCATCGGGCGCGGGCGGGAGGGTACGAACGATGGCGTCTCTGCCGGCCGACGAGGACTATGCGCGCAGCGTGCTGGCGATCTTCGGCTTGAAGAACGTGAGGGCGCGAGAGAGCCTGGCGGTGAGCGACGTGAAGGCCGCATTCCTGCTTCAGAACATGGGAAGGCCGGCCGATTTCGAGGCCGCTCTGCAGCACGCGGCCAGCGAGGGCTGGCTCACGCGCTCGCTCGACTGGATCCGCCTGACCACGCTCGGCGCGGAAGAAATGCAGACGGTGTCGTGGCCGCTGCGGGGAGCCGATCCGCACTCATCGGGCCCGCGAATCCTGCGGCATTGAGCAATAGCGACGCGCCACGCTCGAATGAGATTGGTGCGGTCAAGAGGGGTGACACGAAAACGAATCGCGCAATAGAATCAATGACGAGCGCCGCGGTGAGGGATTTTCCGATTTTCCGCCCATTTGATACATAAGGGCGATTTTGCCAGCCTCCCTCACCCAAATAGGTATGCGGCCACGAGCCGCCCCGGCGGCCGAATGAACCGCGCGCCTTGTCAAACATAGCGGCGGCCGACTATATGATTCGGAGTCCGCAGCGCCACAGTCGGGAGAGGGACAAGCCATGGGTGACGAGCTTAAGCTTCTGATCGAAGTTGCGAAGCGCGTTAAGCCCACGCCAGAGCACCGCGAAGAGCAACGCCGAAGCTTTGCCTACGGCAACACGGCCTTTGAAAACTCGCGGATCACGCGCGAGATGGTTGACCAGCAGGCCGACAAGCTGGCGGCCGATGGCAAACGAGGAGCGTGAGGCGCGGGAAAGCCGGGCGGCCGAACCGGAACTCATAACCGACCCGCAAGAGAAAGCCGAAGCGGAGGCGGCCAACGGCCTCCGCCAGTACGACTACGCGGTCAAGTCAGTCTATGAGGCGCTGGAGCGCCAGCCGTTCAAGCTGCGAGTCTCACGGATCTTCTCGTTTCAACGCGAGGCGCTACAAGGCATCAGCCCGTTTGCGGGGTTAGCACGGCCAGCAGGCATCGAGATCAAGGGTAGCAAGCACGAACCTCCCGCCGCACATCTTGTGCAAGAGCTTCTCGAGGATCTGTGCGACTACGTCAACGAGCACTGGGATTCGGCGCCAATCCATTTGGCGGCCTATGTGATGTGGCGTCTAAATTGGATTCATCCATTTGTGGACGGGAACGGACGCACATCGCGGGCGCTGTCGTTTTTCGTCCTTTCAGTGAAAATCGGTAGCGTGTTGCCGGGGACACCGACCTTTCCAGAACTCGTCATTGCGCATCGTCATGCCTATGAGGATGCCCTCGATCTTGCTGACGAGGCCTGCAGACAACGTCGGATCGATGTTTCGGCCATGGAAGCGTTGATCGAGTCGTTACTCGCGAAACAGCTCGCTCATGTGTACGAGCTTGCGAGTGGGCGAGTGGTCGGTTCGGCGGAGAAAGATGACGAATAGGACCGAGCCGCCTCGGCCCCCTCGCCCCTTCGCCAGCCGCAGGATCACGTCGCAGGCTCTCGCCGGGGAACGCCCTCAGGTTCGGGCGCGCCTTGCCGAGTCGGCAATCTCAGGCGGGTGCTTCGGGACCGCCATCCGAGCGGTCGATTGGATCAAGGAAATTTCCGCAGGTGCGGATTTTTCCTTCCCGCGCAAGAGGCGACCCGGCATTCAGTAGCGGCGTCGGCTAACCATGTCGGGTTAGATTTAGCATCGCGTCCGTCTATCGGCTGCTGCGAGCCGCGTAGCTTCAGGGAACGCTAAGGGCAAGCGGCTGGGCCCGGTCGCCCCGCCCGCGATCGTGGCTCGAGCTTCTGGCGACCGCCTCGAAGACGGCCAGTGAGTTATCGAGTTCCGCTCGTACGGTCCACGCCGGCTCGGAGGCTATGCGACCGCCCGTCGAGCTCAGTTCCTCCTCAATGAAAGATGACTTAGGGAGCAGATATTCTGGAACAAGGTTAATGCTCATCGACGGACTCCGTTACTATCGATGATATTGGAATCATCGGCCAGGTTACGATCGCGTTAACGCCCAGGATTCGCTCAAGGGGGCATTCCCGACAAGTCAGCGGGTCAAACTACAGGCGCGGCAAAATGAAAAGAGGATCGAGCGAATACGCCAGCGACGCCGCTATGGGGTCGCGAGGCGTTTGGGCCGCGTTCGCGCGCGGGGGCTCGGGCGATAGGCTGGCCAGGGCTGAGAGGGCAAGCGCCGCCCCGATGCCGGCCACAAGGGCAGCTCTCGATGAAAGAACGGAACGCTGAAACGTCAACACGGTTTTGATCCATGAAAGTTTCGACTGAGCAGGACAATACGTCTGCGCTGGAATCGCCGCAGTGATCGCGCTCACAGCCAAGTCATGGGCTAACGCCTACGCCGACGCCCCTGAAAAGCCGGCCACCGGCCAGCTATGGCGCCGAGAAGGCCGTCGCCCGCAGATCGCTGCCTTGAGGAAAAGGGAGGGAACATCCGAAGAGTTCGCCCGTTTTCTGGTGAGCGCATTCATTAAGGAGGGTCGTATGGGTCGCGGCATTCTGCTCTGGCTTCTCGGCGTTCCGATTC
>JBAUXQ010000079.1:0-4266 GCA_049584355.1 Roseiarcus sp.
ACGCGTCGGCTCCTCGAGCAACAGCAGCCGCGGCGCGCAATTGAGCGCTTGGGCAATCGCCACTTTCTGTTGATTGCCGCCGGAAAGTGAGCGTATACCTTGCGAGACGGAGTGAGCTCGTATCAAAAAACGCCGGGTCGCTTCGTTGGCGAGTTGGCGCATTCGCTTCTTCTTCAGGGCCATGCCAACTCCGGCAATCTCCGGGCTGCCCAGGCGGACAAGCAGATTCTCCGCGACGGAGAAATTGCTATAGAGACTCAGCATTCGGGTGGCGGGAACATAAGCGCTGAGACGCTGCGCCCTATCCCCCGTTTCGCCAGCGATCTTGATCGCTCCCGAACATGACTCAAGCCCGGCAAAGGACCGCAGCAACTCCCGTGCGCCGGAGCCCTCGACGCCGACAAGCGCAACGATTTCGCCCGGCTTGGCATCCAGGCCGATATCGTGAAAGGCGGCGGTGTGCGACCAGTCATTGACAGAGACGAGTGAGCCTCCGCCACGATCTATCCCGGCGCTGGTCTTCACGTTTGTCTCACCGTCACGGCCGACGACAAGCTGCTCTGCGATCCCATCCTCGGTCAGCGCGTCACCTTCAAGGATCGCGCGGACTCGTCCGTCGCGGATCACCGCGACGCGACTCGCGTGCTCGAAAAGGTCACCGAGGCGATGGGTGACGAGAAGCACGATCCGGCCACCCGCCGCCAGCTTATGCATCTCTCGAAATAGCTCGTCGGATTCCTCATCCGTCAGCGCCGAATTCGGTTCGTCGAACAGAAAGACCTGCGCGTCGCGGGCGACCGCGCGCGCGATCTCGGCCCGTTGCTGGGTCGCCAGAGTGCAGTCGGCGAGCGGCGTGCCGGCGAAGCGGTCGATACCGAAGGCCTTCATGACCTTCGCGTCGGCAGAGCCCAACTTTGGCCAGCCATTGGTGGACCCTTCTCGCCCGACAAGAATATTCTCAGCGACAGTGAGGTTAGGGAAGAGCTGCGGCTCCTGGTGGACGACGGCGACCCGGCGCCAGTCGGCGGCGGGCCTCCAAGGATGACCATTGAAAAAAAGCTCGCCGTCGTCGGGGCGTTCTTCTCCCGCGATAATGCGGACGAGGGTGCTTTTTCCGGCCCCGTTCGGTCCGGCGATCCCTAGAACCTCGCCTGGCCGGATATCGAGGTCGAGACCGGCCAGCGCAACAGTCGCGCCATACCGTTTATGCAGCCCGCGGAGCCGGACGCCTTCGAGTCCGCCGTTCATGCCGCCCTGCGCTTGCGGATATTGGTGAGCGCAAGGTCGAGGGCGACCGCGCCGATCGTCACGAAGCCGAGGAACAGTTGCTGCACGTGGGGCCCGGGGGAAAGCAGGGCGAGGCCCTGTTGCAATTCGGCAAGGAGCAATGCGCCGCTCATCGCCCCGATTACCGTCCCCTTGCCGCCCGAAAGACTGGCGCCGCCGATGATCACTGCCGCGAAAACCGGGAAGGTAAACGACAAGCCGATGTTCGGCTGGGTCGTCTGGATAAAGGAGAAATCGAGGATTCCCGCGGCGGCGGCCAACATGCTGCAAATTACGAACGCAAGAATCTTGTAGCGGGTGACCGGAAGGCGAGCGAGCTGGGCCGCGACTGGATTCCCGCCAATCGCCATCAGGCGAAACCCGAACAATGTGCGGTGCAAGAGGAACCCGATGGTCAAAGCGAGCCCAAGCATCCACACAACTTCGAGCGATATCGGATGAGCGCCGAAACTGGCCGTAAGGCCGGTGAAGAAATCGAGCTGAGCGGTCGGAATTTCGGATCCAGGCGGCGGATAGACAGGGTTGAAGGTCGAGGTTTTGGTGATCCACAGCGAAACGCCATAGAGCAGGTTGTAGGTGCCGAGTGTGACGATGAAGGAAGGAATACGCAGCCACGTGACAAGTGCGCCGTTAAACAGGCCAACCAACGCTCCGACGCCGATCGCGAGAGGCAGCGCGGCATAAATCGGGATCCCCAGCAATATCCACATCACGGCGAGCGAATTCGCGCCGAGGCCATACATGGCGCCGAACGATAGATCGATTTCGCCGACTACGATCACCAGGGTCAGTCCGAGCGACATGATCGCCACCGAACTCATGGCGCGAAGGACCGAGATGCCGACATCGATGTTGAACGACTTCGGCTTGAGGAGGAACATCAACAGCGCGACGAGCAGTATCGCGAGGACCAATCCCCCCATGCGCAACCCAAGGTCGAACGTCGCCTGACCGGTGGAGGACAAGCTTGGGCGGGAGGTTTCGACAGGAGCAGGGTCGCGGGAATCAGCGCTGGTCATCAAGCTTGGCGGCCATGCTTACCGGGGGGAAAGGGCCAGGATATGCCTGGCCCCGAGCGCCGCAACTTATTTCTGATTGAGGATGCGGTCGAGCTCAGCTCGCGCACCGGCGACCTGATCCTTCATCACCGGCAACAACGTCTGAGTGTTCGGCAGGATGACGCCATTCTTCAGGAATTGGGCGCAGGCCGGGCCGCCGAAAGCCGCCTGATCCGACCATCGCTGATCGAGCGCCGCTACCTGAATGCCCTTATCGATTCCGTCGAGCTGGCCCTTGGAGACATTCCAGCCGATCGTGAACACTTGGCCAGCCTTGTTCAGGCTCGTGATCGCCCGATCGGCATGTTCGGCGCCAATGTCGACATTCTCAATGAATTGTACGTCCGGATTGGCCGAGAGGAATGTCCGGTAGGTGTCATAGGTTTGACCGGGATCGTAGCTGACGTTGAGTCCATTCGCCTCCGTTGTGACGAACTTCGCGTCGGGAATCGCCTTGGCGATCGTCTCGTGGAATCCCTTCATCCGGCCTTGCGCCCAGAACTGCGTCGGATCGCCGCCAGACACCGCGAACACTTTCAGGTCCTTGTTATTGGCCTTCATCCAGTCGAGCACGATCTTGCCCGCGGTCTCGCCCTCGAGCTGCGGTATTTGGGTGAAATTGGTGAATTCGTGGCCGCGCGAGGTGACGCCGTCGGTGAAAACTGGGATGCCCTGATCCATTAGCTTGTTCACGATCGCCGTCGTCGAATCGGAAGTCACCGGCTCGATCGAAATGCAATCGATCTCGCCCGCCGCGAGCTTCGCTTCGATCTGCGAAATTTGCTGGTTCGCGTCGGTCTGCACCGGAGCGATCGACGCGCAATCGAGCGGATAGATGGCGTTGCCGAGTTTGCAGCCGGTCTCGAAACCAGCGGCGAATTGCGGCGAGAACAACGGAATGCCGGAAGCCTGGTAGGAGAAGACATAGTTGATTTTTTCGCCAGCCTTGACCTTGGCGGCGATGCGGTCGGCGAGCTTGAACGTACCCCAGTCGCGCTTCACCTCGAAGGGAGCGCCGGCAACCTTCTCGCCACTCGTCGGGATCTGCGATTGGCTGTCCGCCGCGAGGGCCGCCGACCCGCCGACGGCGCCGACGAGGGCAATGGCCGCAACGTGAAGTTTCAGTTTCATTTTCATATTGATTCCTCCCAGGGGTTCGGCGCTTGCCGATTTCTTATCGCCCGATCATTTCACTGACGACAAAACCTTTTCACTTCGAAAACCGTTTACCACATCCTCGATCACGTCAATGCCAAGGCCTGGGCCGGTGGGCGGATAGACCCAGCCCTCGACATGCTCGAAAGGTTTTGTCACGAGGTCATGCTGCATCGGGTTGCGCAGCGGTTTGAACTCGAACAGCTTGCAAGCAGGCGAATTGAAAGAAATAGCCAGGCTCGCCGCCGTGACGATCGCCGACGACCAGGCATGCGCGTTGGCCTGCCGGCGGTAGAATTCACATCGCTCGGCGATTTTCTTGAACCCAGTGATACCCTCGGCGCGACCGGGGTCAACACCGACAACGTCGACCGTGCCGGTCGCCAGTACGCGCTCGAATTGGTCCAACGTCCATTCGCGTTCGCCGTAAGCGATGCGAGTCGTGGTCTTGGCGCGCAGGTTCGCGTAGCCCTCGGGATCCCACGCGCCGAGCGGCTCCTCGATCCAGGCCAGGTTGTATTCCTCCATCGCCTTGGCGCGCCGCACGGCGTCGGTGACATCCCACTTGATCGCGATGCCGTTGTCGATCATCAGCATCTTGTCGCCCAGGACTTCGCGCATGGCCTTCACATAGGCGACGTCGCGATCATGATCGTAGCCGAGGCGGGCATTGCCGCGCTTGCCGAAGCCGGTCTTGAGTCCTTGCAGCCCGGTGGAGACCCATTGGGCCGTCTCTTCGGCCATCTCGGGGATCGACTCGTAGTGA
>JBAUXQ010000080.1:0-3045 GCA_049584355.1 Roseiarcus sp.
CCTATGGCATGAGCTACTGGGTCGAGCTGGTCGAGACCGCGCTCGCCCCGTAGCGGCGGCCGGAACACCGAGCCCACCGCTTGATCGCGAGCGGGAATCCAAACTCGCCGCAATGATTTCCAAGGCCGGCGCAATATTTTCAAAGCCCAGCGCAACATTTTCAAAGCCGGATGCAACGAAATCCAAGCGGCCTTCCGGGCGCGCGATGCTGACTTTTCAATCGGTTAAACGAACCATGGAGCAAAAATCCATCTCCCTAGCGCGTTCGCCATTCCGCGCTATGATGCGCGGCGCCCTCTTGCCCGGCCGCCCGCACTTTCCCTTGCAAGAATAGCCCGGATTCGGTTTTTCCGCAAGTAAATTCTGGCTTACTGCTATTCACACCAATGGCTTACGAAATTAGGCCGGCCTCGAGACAGGCCCCTACTGCCGCTCCAGCTCCTCGCGCAGGATCTCCAGCCCGAGCCACTCGTCCTCCGCTCCGGCCAAGGCGTCTCGCAATTCCGCATAAGTCTTCGTCGCGTCAAGAAACGCGGACGGCTCGCGGACGGCGAAGTCGGCGTCGGCGAGCTTGCGCTCGAACGCGTCGAGGTCGGCGCGAAGCTCCTCGATGCGTCGCGGCAGCGTCTCCAGCGCCCGCCTCTCGTTGAAGCCGAGCTTGCGCCTCGGCGCGGCGCGGTCGACGGGCCGCTTGTCCGGTCTTTCCGCCGTCACGACCGGCGCGGCGAGCGGACCGGCCAGCCCGCGCCCCCGCTGGGCGACCATGTCGGAATAGCCGCCGGCATATACGACCCAGCGCCCGTCGCCCTCGCCGACAACGATCGACGTCGCCACCCGATCGAGAAAATCGCGATCATGGCTGACGACGAGAATCGTTCCCGCATAATCGCCGAGCAGCTCCTGCAGAAGATCGAGCGTCTCGATGTCGAGGTCATTGGTCGGCTCGTCGAGAACCATGAGGTTCGAGGGGCGCGCCAGAGCCCTGGCGAGCATCAACCGCCCGCGCTCGCCGCCCGACAGTTTTCCGATCGGGGTGCGCGCCTGCTCGGGCGCGAACAGAAAATCGCGCATGTAGCCCAGAACATGCCGGCGTTCGTTGTTGATGGTGACGGTATCGCTGCCGCCGCCAGTCAGGGCGTCGACCAGGGTCGTGGTCGGCTCGAGCGAAGCGCGCTGCTGATCGAGACTGGCCATCATGACGTTCACGCCAAGACGCACCGATCCAGAATCAGGCGCCAGAACGCCAGTCAGCAGGTTGACCAGCGTCGTCTTGCCGGCGCCGTTGGCGCCGACGACGCCGATTCGGTCCCCCCGCATCGCGCGAATTGAAAAATCGCGCACGATTCCGCGCCCGTCATAGGCTTTGCTGACCCGCTCGGCGTCGATCACCAGCGCGCCTGACGCCTTGGCGTCCTGGGTGGTCATCGCGGCGGCGCCGACCGATCGTAAAGCCTCGCGGCGCTCGCGCCGCAGATCCGCGAGCTCCCCGACACGCCGCATGTTGCGCTTCCGCCGCGCGGTGACGCCGTAGCGCATCCAGTGCTCTTCGTTGACGATCCGCCGGTCGAGCTTGTGGCGCTCGACCTCTTCCTCCTCGAGCTTCATGTCGCGCCAGGCCTCGAACCCGCCGAAGCCCTGGTCGAGTCGGCGCGTCCGGCCGCGATCGAGCCAGATCGTCGCCCGGGTCAGGTCAGCGAGCAATCGCTTATCGTGGCTGATGAGCGCCAAAGCCGACCGGCCGCCGGCGAGGCGCGCCTCCAGCCATTCGATCGCGACGAGATCGAGGTGATTGGTCGGCTCGTCCAGCAGCAGGATGTCGGGTTCGACGTTCAGCACCCTGACCAGGGCCGCCCGCCGCGCTTCGCCGCCCGAGAGACGGCCGGGATCGGCGGCGGGATCGAGCCCAAGCTCGGCCATCATCGCTCTCGCCGCATGGGAGTCGTCCACTTCGCTCAAGCCGGCGAGCACATAGTCGAGCGTGGTCCTAAAGCCCGAAACGTCGGGCTCCTGGGGCAAATAGGCGAGGCGCGCCGAAGGCTGGACAAAGCGCGTTCCCCGGTCCGCCGCCGTCTCTCCCGCAGCGATCCGAAAAAGCGTTGATTTGCCCGATCCGTTGCGCCCGACGACGGCGATGCGGTCGCCGGCGGAAATCGACAGTTCCGCGCCGTCCAGAAGCGGCGCGCCGCCGAGCGTCAAGACGATGTCTCGCAATTGTAGGAGGGGCGGCATATGAATACGTCCGGACGCAGCGGCGTCACGCTTAACGGCAAGCGGGGGAAAGGAAAAGGCCTATGGCGACCAAGGCGACTTTAGCGGCGTTGGCGAAATTGACCGGCATGCGCGATGGCGTTCTCGCGCGGACCGCGAGAGCGGATTTCGCCGACCATCCCGATCGTTTCAAGAAGTTCAGCGTCACTCTCGACGATCTTCTGTTCGACTATTCCAAGCAGCGCATCGACCCGCCTGTGCTGGCGGCGCTCGTCGAGCTGGCGAAGGCCTGCGGGGTCGAAGCCAAGCGTGAGGCGATGTTCGCTGGCGAGAAGATCAACGTCACCGAGAAGCGCGCGGTCCTGCATACCGCCTTGCGAAATTTCTCCGGCGAATCCGTCCGAGTCGATGGTCAGGACGTCATGCCGGAAGTCATTTCGACGCGAGAGAAGATGCTCAGCTTCGCTGCTGACGTCCGCGAGGGACGGGTGCGGGGCGCCCTCGGCCAGCCGATGACCGACGTGATCAATATCGGCATCGGCGGCTCGGACCTCGGCCCGGCCATGGCCGCGCGCGCTTTATCGCCGTTCGCGCCGCCCAAGCTGCGCAGCCACTTCGTCTCCAATGTCGATGGGGCGGATATCGGCGACACCTTGCGCGGGCTCGATCCGTCGCGGACGCTGTTTATCGTCTCGTCGAAGACCTTCACGACCGTGGAGACGATGACCAACGCTGCGACTGCCCGCGCCTGGATTACGCAGGGGGTCGGCGAAGCGGCGGTGCACGACCATTTCGCCGCGGTCTCGACCCAACTCGACAAGGTGGCGCAATTCGGCA
>JBAUXQ010000081.1:0-2977 GCA_049584355.1 Roseiarcus sp.
CTATATGGCCGCGGCCTTCTCGGCCGTGGTGGCGCTCGCCTTCCTCAATGTCGATTTCGTCGAAATGACGACCTTGACCCTGATCGCGGTCGCCGTCCTCTCGACCGACGTGGCGGCGCGCAGCCAATACCGCACCACCCGACCCTCAGCGGCGAGCCTGGCCAATCTGTGAGGCGCCAAGCGCGGTCTCGCGCCTCTCAGCGCTTGCTGGCGAACGAGATCGGTCCGCGGCCCATGCGAGGACGCTTGTACTCGACCACGACCGCGCGCGTACGCCCGGCAACCAGGCTCGCCCGGCCGCGGGTCTTTGCGGCCTGCTTGGCCGCAAGGACTCTGACTTCGTCGACCGGCACGCCCATGAGGGAAGCGGCGATTTCGGCCCGCTGGCCCGGGTCATTGGCGAGGCTTTCGGCCGCAATCAGGGCTTCCTCGATCGTCGGGGTGTCGCGGCGAACGCGCCGAACGCCCCATTTGGTCTTCCAGGTGGCTGCCATGCGCCCCTCCGAATTACATCTCAACCCTCATCCTAGCAGAATTGTTGCACCGCAGCAAACTTATCCAGACGTCAATATCTCGTTACCCACAAAGATTATGCGGCCGATACGTTTGGCGACAGTCTGTTCACGGTCAATGAAGGCGCGCCGTCGCCGCGACGGCGCCCCTGCAGCCCCCGCCGCGCATGCGGATTGCCCGGCTTGACAGAGGCCGCGCGCGGCGCGCACGATTGACCAAACGGTCAAGAACGGACTTGGCCGGTCCCTCCAAGGCCCCGGGGATTTGCCCATGACGATCGCCGCCAACCCGCCGGGCGCATCCGACATCCGCCCCGGCCGCTTGGATAGCGCGACTCTCAACGCCAATTTCGCCGATTTGCATCCCCAGCTGACCTTCCACGAAGCGAGGGTCGAGGCCGAGCGTTGTTATTTCTGCTTCGACGCCCCCTGTCAGCAGGCCTGCCCGACCGCGATCGACATTCCCCTGTTCATCCGCCAGATCGCGGCGGGAAACCGCGCCGGGGCGGCGATGACCATTCTCGACGCCAATATCATGGGCGGGACCTGCTCGCGCGTCTGTCCGACCGAGACCTTGTGCGAGGAGGCGTGCGTGCGCGAGGCCGCGGAAATGAAGCCGGTGACCATCGGCCAGTTGCAGCGCTACGCCGTCGATCCTGTGATCGCGACCGGCAAATCGCCCTATTCGCGCGCGGCGCCGACCGGCAAACGGGTCGCGATCGTCGGCGCCGGTCCGGCGGGCCTGGCCTGCGCCCATGCGCTCGCGGTCGCCGGCGTGGAATCGACGATCTACGACCCGCGGGAGAAATCCGGCGGCCTCAATGAATATGGGATCGCCGCCTATAAGATGATCGACGAGTTCGCCGCCAGGGAGGCGGCGTTCATCCTTTCGATCGGCGGCATCGCGGTGAAGCACGGACAGGCGCTTGGCCGCGATGTGACGCTCGAACGCCTGCGGCGCGACTACGACGCGGTGTTTCTCGCCGCCGGCCTTGGCTCGACCAACAAATTGGGGTTGCCGGGAGAGACAGAGCTCGAAAACGTGATCGACGCGGTCGACTATATCGCGCGCTTGCGGCAGGCGAAGGACCTGTCGGCGCTGCCGGTCGGCCGGCGGGTCTTAGTGATCGGCGGCGGCATGACGGCGATCGACATCGCGGTGCAGTCGAAAAAGCTCGGCGCCGAGGCCGTGACCATGGTCTACCGGCGGGGACCGGAGCAGATGAAGGCGAGCCAATACGAACGCGAACTGGCGCAGACCAACGGAGTCGTGATCCGCTACTGGGCGCGGCCCGTGTCGCTCGAAGGCCATGCCGGCGCCCTGAGCGGCGTCGTGTTCGAGAATACCCACGAGCACGCCGGCATGCGGGCCTCGCCCGGCTCGGTCTTCCGCATCGAGGCCGACGTGCTGTTCACCGCGATCGGGCAGCGCGGCGCGCCCGAGGCGCTCGACGGAGCGGCGGTCGAAATCAAAGACGGCCGCATCGTCGTCGACGCCGAGCGCCGCACCAGCCTTGAGCGCGTCTGGGCCGGCGGCGACTGCGTGTTCGGCGGCCAGGATCTGACCGTCAGCGCCGTCGAGGACGGCAAGCAGGCGGCGCGCTCGATCGCCGCCGCGCTCGGCGCTGCGCGCGCCTGACTTAGAGCGAGGGTCCCATGGCCGATCTGCGCGTGAACTTCCTCGGCGTCAAATCGCCCAATCCGTTCTGGCTCGCCTCCGCTCCCCCGACCGATCGCAAGGTCAACGTCGAACGGGCGTTCCACGCCGGCTGGGGCGGGGTGGTGTGGAAGACGCTGGGCGAAGCCGGGCCGCCGGTCGTCAATGTGTCGGGGGCGCGCTACGGCGCGATCCATGGACCCGACCGGCGGCTGATCGCGATGAACAACATCGAGCTCATCACCGACCGCGACCTTGAGATCAACCTGCGCGAGATCAAGGAGGTCAAGCGCGCCTGGCCCGAACGCGCGCTGATCGTGTCGCTGATGGTTCCCTGCGACGAGAGGTCCTGGCAGGACATCCTGGCCCGGGTCGAGGAGACCGAATGCGACGGCGTCGAACTCAATTTCGGCTGTCCGCACGGCATGTCGGAGCGCGGCATGGGCTCGGCGGTCGGCCAGGTGCCGGAATATGTCGAAATGGTCGCGCGCTGGTGCAAGGCGCACACCCGCATGCCGGTGATCGTCAAGCTGACGCCCAATATCACCGACGTACGCCAACCGGCGCGGGCGGCGAAAAAGGGCGGCGGCGACGCGGTGTCGCTCATCAACACCATCAACTCGATCATGAACATCGATCTCGACGCCATGACGCCCGACGTCGCCATCGACGGCAAGGGCACGCACGGCGGCATGTGCGGCCCGGCGGTCAAGCCGATCGCATTGTCGATGGTGTCGGAAATCGCCCGCGATCCGGCCTGCGCGGGCCTGCCGATCTCGGCCATCGGCGGCATCACCACCTGGCGCGA
>JBAUXQ010000082.1:0-7363 GCA_049584355.1 Roseiarcus sp.
TCGTTGCGACCGGAGGCCACGTCGGGGCGGCCGTGACCGGAGACCTGCTGATCGGCGTCGCGCGCAACCGCGGAGCGGCGGGCTTCGTCTCCGACGGTCTTGTGCGCGACCTCGACGACCTCGAAACGATTGGCCTGCCGATCTATGCGTTGGGCGTCACTCCGAATTCGCCGCAAAGGCGCGGTCCCGGATCTGTCGGCCTGCCGATCGTCTGCGGCGGCGTTTCGATCGCCTCCGGCGATGTGGTGGTCGGCGATCGCGACGGCGTCGTGATCATTCCGCGCGCCCGTATAGCGGCGACGCTCGAAGCTCTGGAGCACGTCAAATCAGCCGAAGCCGCGACGCTTCAACGGGTACGCGGCGGATTGAAAGACCTGCCCGTCGAGGTTCCGGCATTACGACGGATCGGCAGGACATGATGCGAGCGCGGCGTTAAGGATTCGCGGGAGGCTGGAGCGATTCGCATGATCGATTTTCCCATCATCGATTCCCACATCCATCTCCTCGATCAGAAGCGGTTCGGCTACGCCTGGGCCGACGGCGAGCCGGCGCTCAAGCGCGACTGGACGCCGAACGATCTTAGCCATGCGGCGAAGCCTTACGAGATCGAAGGCCTGGTGTTCGTCGAAGTCGATGTCGACATGCCGCAATATCTCGACGAGGCCGAATGGGTTGACGGCCTCGCTGCGCTCGATCGTCGCGTCGTGGGCGCCGTCGTCTCACTGCCGCTCGAAAAGGGCGCGGCGATCGAGGCGGAAATGGCCAAGGTCGCGAAGCTCAAGACGGTGCGCGGCGTGCGCCGCCTGATCCAGAATCAGCCCGACCCGGATTTCGTGCTCCGGCGGGGCTTCCTCGAAGCGATCCAGCTACTGCCCAAATACAGTCTTTCCTTCGACATCTGCGTATTGCATCCGCAACTGCCGAACACGCTGGCCATGATGCGCCGGTGTCCCGAAGTGTCCTTCATCCTCGATCACATCGGCAAGCCCGGGATAAAGGCCGGCCTCCTCGACCCTTGGCGAGCGCACATCCGCGAAATGGCGGCGCTGCCCAACGTCGTCTGCAAACTCTCCGGCGTCACCACTGAGGCCGACCATAAGAGCTGGACCCCCGATCAGCTCAGGCCCTACATCGACCACGTGATCGAGTGCTTCGGCCCCGATCGCATTCTCTACGGCGGCGACTGGCCGGTCAGCGAGCTCGCCGGCAGCTATCTGCAATGGCTCACGACGCTCGACTGGGCGACCGGCGGCTTTTCGCCGGCCGAGAAGCGCAAGCTCTTCCGCGACAACGCCGTCAAAGCCTATCGGCTCAAGGTCTGATCGACACGTCCGCGTTTTCCAAGGAGAGATCATGAGCCCATCCCCGTTGGGCGGCGCCGGACGCAAGCCACGCTTCTACGGCAAGTATCGCGGCATAGTGTTCGACAACAGCGATCCGATGCAGGTCGGGCGTATTCTGGCGCAGGTCCCGGACGTGCTCGGCGAGACGCCATCGAGCTGGGCGCTGCCGTGCGTGCCTGCGGCCGGCATTCAGGCCGGCTGCTTCATCGTCCCCCCGATCGGTTCGCAAGTGTGGATCGAGTTCGAGCAGGGCGATCCAGACTATCCGATCTGGACCGGCGGCTTCTGGGGCCTGGTCGCCGACGTACCTGCCATGGCGTTGGTCCCCGCGCCGGTCCCACCCGGCCAGACCATCGTCCTGCAGACGACCGGCCAGAACATGTTGGCCCTGAGCGACGCGCCGCCGTCGCCGACCACCGGCGGAATCATTCTGAAGGCCGCAGGGGGCGCGATGGTCGTCGTCAACGAGACGGGCGTCTTCCTCAGCAACGGCAGGGGCGCGACGATCACCCTCATCGGGCCTAGCGTTTCGGTCAATTCGGGAGGGCTCACGGTCGTTGGCGCGACAGTCGCGGTCGATGGGGCGTCTCTGACCCCCGGCGCTTAAGAATCGGGAGAAACGCCGCAATGACCGGCCGAGCCAGGTTCCGATGAACGCGGCAGCCTTGCAACGCCATGGCTATAGCGTCGCGGCGCTGCGCACGCTGGCCGCAAGGCGGCTGCCGCGGATGCTGTTCGACATGGTCGACGGCGCCGCCGGCGACGAGATCACCATGCGCCGCAACGAGGCGGCGCTGGCCGAAATCGAGCTCGCGCCGAAGCTGCTCGAGGGGGCGCCGACGCGCGACCAGTCGGTCGAGCTTTTCGGCGCCAAGCTCCGCTCGCCGGTCATCATCGGCCCGACCGGCCTCGCGGGGCTGTTGTGGCCGCACGCCGAACTCGCCGCGGCCCGCGCGGCGGCGCGGTTCGGGACGATCTACTGCACCAGCCACGCGTCGACCGCGACCATCGAGGAGATCGCCGCCGCGACGCCGCGGCCAAAATGGATGCAGGTGTTTCTTTACAAGGATCGCGGCCTCACCGCGGAATTCGCGGCGCGTGCGGCGGCGGCCGGTTACAAGGCGCTGATCCTCACCGTCGACAACCAGGTTGTGGCGGGCCGCGACCGCGACGCTCGCAACGGCATGACCTTTCCGCTGCGTTGGGGCCCGCGCAGCATGCTCGACTTGATGAGCCGGCCGGGCTGGCTCATGCGGATGGCGCAAACGCCGCAGCCGACGTTCGTCAATTACGGCAAGCGGACGTCGATCATCGACTTCGGCCCCCTGATGGCCGAGCAGCTCGATCCCGATGTCGGCTGGAGCGACGTCGACCGCCTGCGCAAGCAATGGCGCGGGCCGCTCGTGATCAAGGGCCTCCTGCATCCGGACGACGCGCGCGAGGCGATCAGCCGCGGCGCCGACGGAATCATCGTCTCCAACCACGGCGGCCGCCAGCTCGACGGCGCGGTCGCGACGATCCGCGCGCTGCCGGGGGTGGTCGAGGCGATTGGCGGGCGAGCGCCGGTCCTGATCGATGGCGGCTTTCGCCGCGGCGTCGATGTCGTCAAGGCGCTGGCGCTCGGCGCGCGCGCGATTCTGATCGGCCGCCCCCACCTGTGGGGCGTCGCCTGCGCGGGCGAGGATGGAGTGTTCTGGGTGCTCGACCTCTTCCGGCGCGAGATCGATCGCGCGCTGGCGCTCGGCGGCTGGGACGGCGTCGCCAAACTCGACCCGAGCATCTTCTTTCGAAGCCCCCCCGACAGCCGCGCCCCTGGCGCTTAGAGCCAGCTGGCATTTCGGTAGAATCGATGGCGTTAGCGCACCCGCCCCCTCTTGTGGCGGCGGGCCGGTCCCCGCGTAAACCAGACAGCGGCGCCCCTGGCGCTTAGAGCGTTTCTGCGCCAGCGCGGAACCGATGATGGCCGGTTGGCGCCCCGGCGAGCTCATTCCCTGTTAACTGCGAAAAAACTCCCTGTTCGTGCACAAAAATGCCCCTGCTCGCACAATAAAGCTCCCTGTTCGCGTCTTCGCGCAAATCCTTGTTCTGACGCGTGTTTAATCGCCCACCCTGACAGCGTCTCAGGACCACGCCAGCGAACCGCGTCAATCGTTTGCCGGCAGGAAGGCGGGCCTGCCGGCAAACCTGACCGACCTATTCCGCCGGCTGTTCTCTCACTTCGCCATGACCGTGCGCCTCGAGCGCGGCCGGCGAGACATGGGCGAACTTGGCGAAGCAGTAGAGCATCACCGCGACGCAGGTATAGCTGAAGGCAACCGCCGGCGACTGCGCGATGCCGAGATCCTCGGCATGGATCAGCCCGAAGAACGTGAAAACGGCGCCGGCCAACGCGAACCAGGCGGCCTTCTCCAGTTCGCGGTCGATGATGAACACCGTGACAGCGCCCAAAACGATGCCGGCGAGCGTGGCGCCGCCGCCGAGCGTCGCCAGACCTTTGTAAAGCACGCCCTGCGTTACGAGCTTGTCGTAGCCGAGGACCGAGGCGTCGGTGCCTGCCGCATGCAGCGCCCCGTCTATCTGGCTCTTGCCCCAGGCGGCGATCTGCGGAACCATCGCCAGGATGATCGCCGGGGCGTGGCTCCTCGGCGATTCCTGGAACGCCTGCGAGCCGATCAGCATGCCGATATAGAGGAGGATCGGCAGCAGCGCGACCACCGGGATCAGACTGCTGATGAGCGCGACGATGCCGAGCCACGAGAGCACCAGCACCATCACACCGGTCGCGGCGGAATAGCCGATCCGCCCGCCCATCGCCTTCCAGCCGGGATGGCCGATGTAGACGGCGTTGATGAACGGATTGCCCATGAGGCAGCCGATCAGGCTGATGACCCCGTCGGCCGTGAGCACCTGGGTCGTGGGAAACGAGTCGCCCGCCGCGGCGGCGCTCTCGACGTTGTCCATCGCCTCGACGAGATCGTAGATGCCGAAGGGAATCGCGGTGACCAGGATCACGCCGAGGAACTTGAAGCCGGAAAAGACGTGACCAACCGCCGGTACGGGAAACGAGAAGCCGAAGTGCG
Organism: Roseiarcus sp.; assembly: GCA_049584355.1. Taxonomy (GTDB): domain Bacteria; phylum Pseudomonadota; class Alphaproteobacteria; order Rhizobiales; family Beijerinckiaceae; genus Roseiarcus. Next base: position 4,424 of record JBAUXQ010000082.1, read on the forward strand.
AAAAGGCGTCGCCGACGCTCCCGACGCTCAGGCCGCCATAGCCGAGACCGAAAATGTTCGATCCCCAGGCGATGAGCGTGCCTGCCGCGATCGCGACCAGTCCGCCCGGCACGCCCTGGAAATAGCGCACCCCGCCGAACCAATTGGCCAGAATGACCGCGAAGCAGATGATACCGATGACGGGCGTCTCGAACACCTGCAGGCCGGGCCGCATCGAAATGAAGGTGATGGAAATACCGGCCAGCGAACCCAGGAGCGCCGCCCGTGGCGTGATCCTGCGGATCGCCGGGCCGATGAAGCCGCCGATCATCAAGACGAAGCTCTGCACAAACACCCAAGTGAGACCCGCCTCCCAGGCCTGGACGGGATCCTTGGTCACGGCGAGGATCGGCAGCATGACCACGAAGGTGACGACGAACATATGCGGCACGCTGGTGCCCGACGGCAGGGCGGTGACGTCGGTGCGGCCGGTCTTCTGGGCCAAACGATAGGCGAGCCAAGCGTAGTACACCGTGCTCAGAAACAGCATCAGCCCGGTGGCCGGAAGAATTCTGCCGAACACGAGGTCATCCGGCATTTTGAGCACGAAGCGCAGCAGTGCGCTCAAGACGAGAAAATTGACCAGGATGTTGGTGCCGAAGCCGAAGAAGGCGTTCCAGTCGCCCGGAACCCAATAGCGCTCGCGTCCTGTCGCCATCGTCGTTGTTGACATCGCTCTCTCCCCGTCGTTCGGAGGTTATTCGATTGGCCCTGCTACTTGAGCACGGCCAAAGCCTTGATCAGGGCGTCCGAATGGGTGACCCAGCCGAAGATTCCGCCCTGAGCCTTGATCATCTTCAACCCCATGGCGTGGAAATCGGGGAAATAGGACCCGACACAGTCTTCAAGCACGAGGCAGTCGTAGCCGCGGTCGTTGGCCTCGCGCACCGTGGTGTTGACGCAGACCTCGGTCGTGACCCCGGTGACGACGATCTGCTTGATTCCGCGGTGCTGTAGGATGGAGTGCAGATCAGTGGCGTGAAAGGCGCCCTTGCCGGGCTTGTCGATCACCGGCTCGCCGGGCGCGGGATAAAGCTCCGGAATGATGTCGTGACCAGCTTCGCCGCGCACCAGAATGCGGCCCATCGGCCCAGCGTCGCCGATCGTCGTCGCGCTTTTGCCGCGAATCTTCTTGGCCGGCGGCAAATCGGACAGGTCGGGCCGATGGCCCTCCCTTGTATGGAGAGCGGGAAGACCGGAGGCGCGCCAAGCCGCCAGCAGCCGGCGATTGGGTTCGATGGTCCGGCGCAGTTGCGAAACGTCGTTGCCGAGCATTTCCCCAAAGCCGCCAGGCTCGAGAAAATCTCGCTGCATGTCGATAATCAGGAGCGCGCAATGCTCGGGACTGAGCGTGAAAGCGTATGGTTCGGCCGCAAGGTCTATGGTCTTACTCATGGTCGACGCCGCTGTTTCTTGAGGATGCAGGGCGGCAATAATCGTCCCGATCGCGCCGGCCTGAATTCCGCGTTCGACATTTTTGGTCCCCGCCTGACGGCTTGTCGCCACTACGCAAGGAACATGCCTGTCGCCTCGACGCGCACAGCCGTCACAAACGGGGAGGCGTCCTCGTCCTTCGGCGAAGGAAGCGCATCGCCAACGATCGGCGGCGCCGCGGGCGCAGTGCCTTCCATGACGAGGCTCGTGGAAACACGACGGCGAATCGTTCGGCAACGGCGCGATTTCCTCGACCGGATGAAATGTCGGAGGAATTGGCGAGCCGGAGATTTCCTGCTGACCAATATCCGCTATCTCCGCGAACGTTGGGACACGGTTGCTCATCGCGTGGATATTGCTGCTGATATTCTATGCTGCGGCGCCCAGGGACCGGGCGGCGAGCGGACCCAGGCGCGGCATTGCCGCGTCATCCGGCTTTCGCTCGTCGCCTTGCCGCCGCATAGCCGGCAGACGGTGCGTAAGCTCCCAAACCTCGCCAAAGGGCGCCTCAGGCATGATGGCGCGCGCGGCTATGCTCGCGGTCGCCGCGTTCCTGCTGGCGGCAGGCTCATTTCTCGCATTCATACGCTACGAGCTCAGGCCGCGGCGCGCGCGGCTTGACCCCGTGGCGACGGGATTGCCGGTCGAAGCTGTCGCGATCCCCGCGAGCTCGGGAGCGAGGCTTGCCGGCTGGTTTTTGCCTGGAGCAGGTCGCGGCGCCGTTCTTCTGCTTCACGGCGCCAAGTCCAATCGGCTCGTCCAGGTGGAGCGCATGCGATTCCTGCGGGGCGCCGGCTACTCGATGCTGGCGATCGATTTTCGAGCGCACGGAGAAAGCACCGGCGATCGAATCACGATGGGCCAGCTCGAATCCTGGACGCGCGGTCGGCGCTCAAGTGGCTCCGCGCGCGTTTGCCCGGCGAACCCGTGGCGGTGCTCGGGATATCGATGGGCGGCTCAGCGACGCTTATCGGACAGCCGATCGAGGCCGACGCCGTGATCGTCGAATCCGAGCGACCGCTCGAGTTTCTCGACGCTACCCTGCGATCGCCGCCAGATCGACCGCTCACCGGCGACGCGTGATCCATAGCTTGATCTTGGACGCCCGTTCGGAGTAGCAAGCCGCAGAAAAAACTCGAAAACTCGATAGCGGCTCACCAGGCTAAAGGAGGCGGCCTCATGCCATTCAGCACTCTTCTTCTGTCCGTGGCGACGGTCGGGACCACCACGCTGGCGTTCGCCATCGCCACTCCGGCATCGGCGCAAGAACACTACGCGCATAAACATTACGCGCACACGCATTACGCGCACGCCCGCTATCGCCACTACGCCCACTATCACGAGGGCCGTCAGATCGTCGTTCACGCGCAAGAACCGGCGCCAGTGCCGAGCCAGGGCTACGCCTGGGGCCCGGTGGCGGCGGTCGGCAACGTCGTGGGTGGAACCGGCCAGGCCGTGCAGGGAGTC